>NZ_CP030041.1:0-300000 GCF_003260975.1 Echinicola strongylocentroti
TTTGGAAAATAGGCATAGTGGAACATCCACAAAGTCATGAGACAATTTTCCGTATCATAGACCAAATCCATCATACAGCAAGTCGCCTTCACCATCAGGAAAGCTGGAGCAGCGCTGACACTTACCAACAGTTTAAATCAAAATACAACAGTTTAATATCTAAAAACATCAGTTCAAATAATAAAACTACAGGCGTGACTGGCAATAAGAACTTAGTAAACCAGTTAGTTCAGCTTTGGGACGCTACCGATACCATTACGGTAAAAGAAAAGCATAATGAAGAAAGGTGGCAGGAGGAGCAAACTACAGAAACAGATGAAGCTCAACTTTCCGAAGGCATCTATGTGGACCAAGCAGGTTTGGTACTCTTACATCCGTTTATCAGCCAATTGTTTCATTCCACTGGTCTAATGGATCAGGATAAGAACATACAAAATAAAACGCTTGCAGTACACCTTTTACATTATTTAGCAACAAAACAGGAAAATGCCTTTGAACAGGATATGGTCTTTGAGAAGTACTGCTGTAATGTAGGTTTGGAGACTTCCCTGCAACGGGAGGTTTCCTTACCCCAACAAATGAAAGATGCTGCAGAAGAATTGCTCCAAGCGGTCATTGGACACTGGACGGCCATAAAAAACACACATGCAGATACCCTGAGAGCTGAATTCTTCAACAGACAAGGGAAATTGGTCACTCAGGGAAACCACCACAAGTTGGTCATTGAACGGAAGACACAGGATGTCTTATTGGATCAATTGCCTTGGAACATCAGTTTGGTGAAGTTTCCCTGGAAGCAGCAATTGCTGTTTGTGGAGTGGGGAAGGTGAAATGGAAGTAACAGAGGAAGTACTATGATCGCAGTACGAGGCACGAAGTATCGGGAAGATTGATTCCGATAGCTACACGGAACAAAGCCAGCGCAGTGGACTGCCGACAGTAAGCTGTGGGCTTAGGTGGAAATAGGGACAGTTATCTCATATTAACCAATGATGAAACAGCCATGAGAGAATTAAAACAGAAAAATAAACCGGGCCAGCAAACCAATAATTCACTTTTCAGGAAAGCTGATGACCAGTCCAATGATTTTTTTGGTGTACAGGCCAAACTGAATATGGGACAGCCGGGGGACCAATATGAAAAAGAAGCAGATGCGGTGGCAGACCAAGTTATGAATACTGCTACGAGCACAGATGCTGTCCAATCGAAAGGTGCCGAGGACGAAGAAGTCCAGCAGAAACCATTGTCAGCATCCATTAGTACGGTGCAAAAACAAGAGATGGAGGAAGAACCTGTCCAATCAAAAGCAGAAGAGGAAGAAGCCGTTCAAACCAAAACCGAGGAAGAACAACCTCTGCAAAGCAAAGAAGAGGAGGAGCCGGTACAAGCCAAATGTGCCGAATGCGAAAAGGAGGAAGCTACCATGGCCGCCACAGAAGACAGTGAAGAGCCGCTAAAAGCTGAAGCGGTGGAAAAGGAAGATCCTCTCCAGAAGAAAACCGAAGAGGAAAAGCTCCAATCCAAAGCAGACAGTACGCTACAAGGTATAGAAGGCCCATTAAACAAAAGCAAAGGAAGGGGAAATCCACTGGACAAAAATACGAAACAAGAAATGGAAACCGGTTTTGCGGCGGATTTCAGCAAGGTCAACATCCATACGGATGAAAAAGCAGCGGAGATGAGCAGCAAAATTGGTGCGCAGGCATTTACCCATGGCCACGACATTTACTTCAATAAAGGAAAATACCAGCCTGATTCCTCTAAAGGAAAGCACCTATTGGCACACGAGCTTACCCATACTATTCAACAGAAAGGAATGGTCCAGAAAAAGGTTCAGGCGAGATTAGGAGACGGACATGACTTTCCTGCTACCAGCAGGTTTTCACGAAATGCCACGCTGGAATCTACCTATGACAATTTCGGTACCGTACAGTCCGGAAGTAACGGTACTCACGTGACCATGATCCAAAATGCCCTTGTGGGGCTTAATTATCCGCTACCTCGTTTTGGTGCGGATGGCTCTTTTGGGGATGAGACGCAGCGTGCCGTCAAAGCTTTTCAAGAAGATGTCGGGGTCAAAGTGGACGGCATTGTAGGGGCCAACACCATAGACTTCTTGGACAAAAGAGACCGCGGTCAGGAAGTAGATCCAGCTCCGTTGCCGGTAATTGGCAATTCGCCTATCAACCTCGATAATGTCACTGCACAGCCTGGAGCGGCGCCATCCCGAGCACTTGGGGCCGGGGTCTGGGGACTGACGTTTCCTGAAAATGTCCAGGTAAACCTTGAAGTAATTGACAATGGAGCCGTATGGCAACCAGTGATCGTAGGTGTTACGGGCAATTACAGCTTGCAGACACGTCTGCTTCCTGGTGTGGCTGAGGTGAGCGGACCAGGAGGTAATTCTACTGCAGCCAATTACTGCAATCAAATCAATGATATGAACAGCTTGACACTGGTAGGGGGAAACTGGTTCATGGCATCTGCTGTACTGGCACATGAAAGGGTGCATGCCGAAAAGTTCAGGGATGCACTGATCGATCCATCAGTGCTCACCCCCTTAGAAACAGCCATTGAAGGCATTACCATTCCCAAGCACTTTGCCCCCAATGCCGGCATCGCAGAGCTTATGATCAGGGTAAGTCCCACGTATCTAACTGCACTCAGCAATGCACAAACCAATTGGCTGAACCAAATTTTGGTCCTAGTAGGTGGAGACCATGGCGCTCCTGCCGGTACTGGGCCGACCTATGATGCCGAAAAGGAAATTCTCAATCCCATGATCAGAAGAATCTGTCATCACGCAAAGGCCAACGGATGGCCATCCTGTCCACCATTGTGTACTTAAAGTACTACTTCAATGTATGCCTTAAGTGTATATTTCTATGTCATAGTTTGGATTAGTTATCATCATCATACCATGAACACCATTGTGAAAAATACCATTGACATCCCTCTCCAAGAAATACTTGGTCAAGCCGGATCAGCGCGATCAGGCAGTAATAGTCCGTTGACCGTGACGGTTGAAGAACTGTTTTGGAGTCCGGATTCTGAACCACTGGAAATTACTTTGAACTGTATCAGTGATGCTCCTTTGGAAATAGTCAACCCCTTATATTACTTGAAAATGGAATGGATCGACAAAGGACAAAAGGTAATCCCACTGGAGGATAAAGTGCCAGTCCTTTTACTTAACCTTAACCGGCCGCTGGATCCAGAAAGGGACTTTGATTTTGTCGTCAAAAAGGTAACCTATAATAAAAACCAATGTGATATAAATGAAGTAGTCAACCAGAGCACCCTTAATTTCGCTCCGAAGTCCAAGTACCAGTTTACATTGGCATTTCCATCCATCGAAAATCAAAAGGAAACAATAGGCTACCTAAGGATTTTTGGCAATCTAGTGCCCTTTACTACAGACCAAGACTCAAAAAAGAGCAATCCTTTCCGTACCAATATAGTACCCATAAAACATTCCCCATGTGAATAATTCTCTCCGAAGAGACCCAAGACGTACCTAGATGAAACACTTCAGCTCCAAAACGAATCAGTCCAAAGGCAATCCAGCCCAAAAGCAACCCGAAAACTTCTTTCAGGCCAAGTTGAACGTAGGTCAACCTGGGGATAAATTCGAAATGGAAGCTGATCAAATGGCAGACCAAGTAGTCAGTGGTATCCATGAAACCGATACCACAAATGCACCATCCCCAGAAACCACCGTCCAAACACAGCAAGAGGAAGAACTCGCAACGGCAGAAAATACCGAAACTGAAGTACAGGAAAAATCGCTCGCCGAGTCCGTCACACCAGTGGTACAGCCACAAATGGAAGAAGAGCAGGTACAGGAAAAAGAAGAGGAAGAGGAGCTCCAAATGCAGGATGACGAGGAACTTCAGAAAAGCCCCAGTGCCAGTGATGACGATGATCCCAATGAAGGAAATATACAAGCCCAGTCCGAGCACAGCAAGGCTGTAAGCCCCCAACTAGAGAGCCAAATCAAATCCGGCAGCGGAGGCAGTCCAATGGATCCCAATACCCAATCCAGCATGGAAAGTGGCTTTGGAGCGGATTTCAGCGGAGTCAATATCCATACCGACAGCAGTGCAGTACAGATGAGCAGTGACCTAGGTGCACAGGCCTTTACGCACGGTAATGACATCTATTTCAACGAAGGAAAGTATAATCCCAGCAGTCCGTCAGGGCAGCATCTCCTGGCCCATGAGCTGACCCACACCATCCAGCAGGGCAGCAGCAATGCCGTGCAGGGAAAGATGGTACAGAAGGAAGGGGAGGAGGATGCCCCACAGCAAGACCCGAACGAAATATTAAAGACATTTTACCTCCCATCCGTAAAAGCGAGGCACTTACAAGTTTATCAGGCCTGGGCCTCCCAAAGAAACCTCGTAAGGAAACACAATTATTCAAGGGATACCAATGCAAACGACAAACCTCAACAAGTGAGAAATTGGAAAAACCACTATTGGGACAAGCTAGAAAACATTGAGAATATTGGTTTGCATGAAGATTTTACCGGAGTAAAGAAAATAGGGATTCCTGGTGATAGAGAAATCAGTGGCCGAAGAAGAACACTTCTGAAGAAATTAACTATCCCAGACTGGAGTAAAAATGGAGTAGTACAGGAAGGTAAAGACCGATATGAAGTTGATCACATCGTAGAACTACAGGTGTCAGGCTGGGCAGAGGACCAACGAGGAAACGATTTTCCCAATTTAGAATTATTGGATGGTCGATCAAATGCTTCGGCAGGTTCAAAGACAAGGAGTAATGTAGAGAATATAGTCAGAGACTATTTGGAAGCGAATGGAGAGGGCAACACACAGGCTGATGCTCAACGATACATGTCTTCAAATGACATCGTTTTTGAAAGGGTAGAAATGGGAAGTGGTGATTATGCCGGTGAATCCAGACCTTCTGAATATTGGACGAGAGAGGAAATTACACAAGGAGTCCATCTATCAGACTTAGAAGATTTGGGGAATATAGGTGAGCCAGGGACTCCTACTGAGTTTGCCCTCATGACACCCGATGATGGCTACCTAATGCAGCTTTTTCCTCACGAGGAGAACAACCTTAATATTTCTATTCCTGCAGATAGTACAGTAGCAAAGTCGGTCGCAGGACTAACGCTATCACAAATAAACCTCAGTGCGGGCTTTGATAGCTTAGAAAATGACACGAATATAGGCACAGCAACAGTGGCCTGGGATTTACCTGATAAATTCAGTGCGCCACCGGGCACTTTTACGATTAATTTAAAAAAATCGGAAAGTCAATATGCGGGAAAACTCGGAAACCTTCCAGAGCTAGGAAGTGATTTTGAGCACTTAAGTCCGATTTCATTTTCTGGGCTTGAAGTAACTGACGAAGGATTAATTGCGGAAGGGGTGCTTACGCCTTCGTTATCTTTCCTTCAGGATGCAGCAATAAGAGTTGGGATACGAGGAAAGGAGATTTATTTCAGTGCAGAATATAGCCCATCAAACATCACGCTTCCCATTCCAAGGTTAAATGTTAATTCAGCTACGTTAGCTGTCGGATATAGCACATTGCAGGGGTTTGAAGTAAGCGGGGATGCTGAACTAGAAATGCAAGGAATAGCCACAGGAAATATTACCGCGGGATTTTCAGAGGCAGAAGGACTTTATCTAAGAGGCGAAATTAATTTTGACGAACAACTTTTTGGAGAGACCCAAGCGAGTGCACGTATCGCATATGAAAATGAATCCTGGACCGTAGGCGGAACAATAACTATTCCTCGAAATAAGGTTCGCGGAGTCAAAAGCGCAACCATCAATGCCACTTACAGCGAAAATACTTTCAGTGCCACAGGTGAAGCTGAGCTTGACATTCCGGGCATAGAGCGTGGCTCTATGTCCATCGAGTACGGTGATGAGGGCTTTTCCATTGGTGGTGATTTTGACCTGAGTAGTGACATCCCGGGAATCTCTGGAGGAAATGTAGCCGTCCGTGTGTCCAAGGAATCTGGTGCTGAAGAATATGATGTTTTTGTTTCTGGAACGGCGCAGCCGGATATTCCGGGCATATCATCCGAATTGTCGGTTACCTATGAAAATGGCGCCCTGACGATCGAAGGACGGGCTTCCTACGAGCGGGGAATGCTGAGTGGCACCATTGAGGTAGGCGCTACCAATCGTGCTATCGGAGAGGACGGAGAGCCTACAGGAGAGCCAGACGATACCATGCGGGTATATGGCGGTGGCAGCCTCACGCTACAATTGACCCCTTGGCTGGAGGCTACTGCCGGCGTCACATTTACCCCAGAAGGTGAGATTGAAGTAACTGCGCGATTAGCTGCAGACAGCTACGAGGTGTTCAGCAGAAGAGAAGTTAACCGCAACCTGTTTACGGTACCTACCATAGAAATCCCCTTGTTTGCCATTCCGCTGGGACCACGCAGTATTGGGTTGGTGGCGCAAATTGGCGGTGGATTGGATTTTACGGCAGGTTTTGGCCCAGGAGAATTACGCAATATGTCTGCGGAAATTACCTATAACCCTGAACGGGAAGAGGAAACTACGGTAGCAGGTCATGGGGAATTTGCCATTCCTGCAGATGCTGGTTTGACCTTGCGTGGTGACTTGAGCTTGGGCGTGAGTGTCGGTATTGCCAGCTTGACGGGCGGAATTGAGCTTGCGGGATCTTTGGGGCTGGAAGGTGAGGCTGCTGCTGAAGTAGATGTCAACTGGAGCCCCCAAACTGGCTTGGCCCTGGACGCAGAAGGACGGGTTACGGTCAATCCAAAATTCACCTTCGACCTGAACGCCTTTGCCCGGGCCAGTTTGGGAATCGGATGGTTTTCGATTTCCGAAACTTGGCGTCACAACCTTGCTTCGTACGAATGGGGTCCCGACATCCAATTTGGCGTAGTATTTCCGGTTCACTACAGGGAAGGAGAAGCTTTCGATATGTCCTTTGATGATATTGAGGTTATCTATCCTGATTTGGATGTTATTGACATGGCGAAAGGGCTTGCCAGGGATGTTAAAAACGATATATTTTCTTAAATTACTACTATGGAAACCAAAAAAGCTATCGAACTTAACAATCAGGGAGCCAAGCATTTCCTTAATGGAAAATTTGACCAGGCGGTTTCCTGCTATGAAGAAGCCTACAAGCTTCATCCAGAAAACACCTCCCTACTTAATAACATGGGATTGTACTATCATCAGCAGAAGGATTTTGACAAAGCCCTGTCATTTTTCCAAAAAGCCATTGACCTGGAAGCGAAGGCCAGTTATATGGTAAATGCAGGAAATGCACTGGCCATGCAGGGCAAGCTCGAAGAAGCCCGAAAACAGTACCAAAACACCGTCAAAAAGTTCCCTAAGGCATTGGGTGCATGGATCAGTTTGGCCCGTCTAGCCACGCATCAAAACCGCTTGGGAGACGCCAGGGCCTATTGGAATGAGGTAGTCCAACTGGCCCCTAAGGCAGAGAATTATCTGGAACTGGCCAAGCTCATGATCCTCCAAAAAGACCTCGAACCAGCTCTGGAGCTGTTATATGCTACTTCCGGCAAAAGTGAACTTGCAGAAGTCTGGTTTCAGATCGGTAGATGTGAATTTCAGCTCCGGAACCATGGGTTAGCTGAAAAGGCTTTAATGAGGGCATTGGCCAGCTCTCCCGATCATACTGACTTTAGGTACTATCTAGCCTTGAACTACCTTGCCAAGGGAGATACCCAAAAAGGCCTTGAACAACTGGATATCCTGTTAAAATACAACGCCAACAATCCAGATATCTTAACTGAAAAAGGCGTCATTCTTAGCAGTTTGCACCGGTATGATGAAGCCTTATCGCTATTTGAAAGGGCATTGGAAATCAAGCCGGGATATACCAAAGCGACGCATTATAAGAAGCTCATCGAAAACCAAACATCCTGAAACTATGAAAACCATTAAATACCGTTCTCGTGGACCTGAAGTACGTTTTTTGGAAGAAATACTGTCCGATATGGACTATCAAGTTTTTGTTTCCAACTATTTTGGACTGGACACCCATCATGCGATCTGGAACTATCAGCAGAAAAATGATTTGGTGGTGGATGGAATCGTAGGGCTAAAAACCTGGAGCAAACTGCTCGAACAAAATCCTGAGGTGCTCCAACAGAACAACAAACTGCTCGCAGAACAGGACTTAATCGCTTTTGGAAAGGAATATGACCTGGAACTGGCTACAGTCAAAGCTGTAAATGAAGTGGAAAGCAGTGGTAAAGGCTTTCTTGCCGATGGAAGGGCTAAGATTCTTTTTGAAGGACATGTATTCTGGCGACAGCTGAAACAAAGAGGCATTGATCCCAATGATTACTATAACCAGCAAACAAGCAATGTACTCTATCCAGAATGGACACGAAACCATTACAAAGGAGGAGGTGCTGAATATGATCGGTTGCAAAAAGCCGTTAATATAGACACAAAAGCCGAATTTGAAGAGGCGGCTTATTCATCTGCTTCTTGGGGAGCCTTTCAGATCATGGGGTACCATGCCCAGAACCTTGGTTATCCATCCGTCAAAGACTTTGTCCAAAAGATGCAAAAACATGAGCGGGAGCATTTGAAAGCCTTCGGGAGGTTTCTTGCAACGAACAACCTAATCAGGCACCTGAAGCAAAAAGATTGGGCCAAATTCGCTAGGGGGTATAATGGCCCCGCCTACGCCCAAAACCACTATGATGTCAAGCTCCAACGTGCCTATGAAAGGTATAAGTGAAAGGCGAAGTCAAGCCACGAAATATACATTAGCCTATTCATTACAGGCTGAATAGCCTGGCGGTAGACAGTCGCACGGTCAACCATTGCACCTGTACACCTTACGACACATCAACTTTATAACCTCACCTATGAACGAACTATTACATTTTTTAAAGATTGCCATTTGTGCCCGAATGGATTTTGAAACGGGCAAGGTAAAGCAGCTCCAAAAGCCTCAGCTGGACTTACACCTCAACAAGGAGGAAGCATTGGGAAAGTTTATATATGACCACCAAGTCAAAAACCAAGAGTTGTTATTATTGATCTTGGCGCTGGTTCCGCATATAGACCCGGGTTTCTTTAATCGTATCATTCAAGCGTATTTCCCAAAAGGGGGGGAGTTTCCGGAATTTGGTGGTATAAAAGCCAAAAACCATCGGGGAATCATTCCCACCGGAGAAACTGCGCTCTACATTCTGGCAGGTAATGACGCCAATACCCGAAAACGATATTTACCGCTGTTCACTACATCCTTCCTCTTCCAAAAAGGGATCATCTCACTGGAAGAAAGCAGTAGAAGCGAACCTAGCTGGTCTGGCGCCATGATTATGGACGGAGAATATGCCGAACTGTTTACTACTGAGCATATCAGCAAACCCAAATTAAGTTCCAATTTTCCAGCGCAGCTGATCAATACCGAATTGGAATGGGAAGACCTTGTCTTAAATTCAAAAACACTGAATCAAATTCAAGAAATAGAAGAATGGCTTCAGCATGAGCATGCATTACTGCATGAATGGGGAATGTACAAGCGATTGAAACCAGGTTACCGCGTAATGTTTTTTGGACCTCCTGGCACTGGCAAAACCCTTACAGCAGGACTACTGGGCAAATACACCAAGAAGGATGTATACCGAATAGACCTTTCGCTAGTGACGTCAAAGTACATTGGCGAGACGGAGAAGAACCTGTCTTCCCTATTCGATAAAGCTGCAAACAAGGATTGGATACTGTTTTTTGATGAGGCAGATGCTATTTTCGGCAAGCGTACCAATGTACGCGATGCGCATGACAAGTACGCCAATCAAGAAGTATCTTACCTACTGCAACGTATCGAAAACCATCCTGGACTGGTGATTTTAGCTTCCAATTTTAAGAGTAATATCGACATGGCCTTTACCAGGAGATTCCAAAGTATCATTGAGTTTCCACTTCCTGTGGCCGCAGAAAGACTTGTCCTTTGGCAAAAGAATATCCCACCAAAAGCCAAGCTCGCCAAAGACCTCGATCTCTCCGTCTTTGCAAAAAAATATGAACTTACTGGGGCCAATATTGTCAATGTTATCCAATATGCCAGCTTGAAAGCCCTGAGCAAGGATAAAAAAGAACTTGGGCAAGAGGACCTGCTTACCGGAATAAAAAAGGAGTTGGTAAAAGAAGGTAAAATGGTGAATTAGTTTGAGTGGAAATTTTTAACTTTTCAATGTATGTATATCCTCAATAATACCAGTAATCACAGGGATATGAAATAGGTCCTCACAGAAACCATGGAAATCTCAGAAAAGCGTTGTTTCATTCTGGGTTCTCTGTTCGTTCTGCGAGAAATAAAAACTACTGGCAAGAAAGCGTATAATCAAAATTCAATGAAACGGTCTCTGATTTTTTTGATATTTATCAGTAGTTAATACATAAAAAATGTATATCGTACTTTTCAAAATTGTATAGCCGATTCAAACAATACTTCTGCCATTATTTAACCAAATAAAATTTCAATTACATTAATTTCCTGCGTAAATTAATTGCTATATTATTTACTGATTTTTATTGAATATGTTTTAAGAGGGGATTGTGAAACTACATTTTACGCACTACAGAAAACCATTATACCAAAAACAACAACATTATGAAGTTAACCACAAGAGAAACAGAAAAGCTGATGCTTTTCGTGGCAGGTGAACTTGCCGAAAAACGAAAGGCAAGAGGGGTGAAGCTAAACTACCCCGAGGCAATAGCACTGATCAGCTCTAGGCTACATGAAATGGCCAGAGATGGTAAATCCGTTGCAGAATTAATGCAAATAGGAGCTACTTTCCTGACCAAAGAGGATGTCATGGAGGGGATAGCAGAAATGATCCACGACATTCAGATTGAAGCCACTTTTCCAGATGGTAGTAAGCTCGTTACCGTCCACAATCCCATCCGCTAACCTTAAAACAATCGAATCATGATACCAGGAGAATACGTCCTAAAAGACGAACCCATCAAATGCAACGCCAAGCACGAGAGCATCACACTGATGGTAACCAATACAGGAGACCGTCCGATCCAAGTGGGATCCCACTTTCATTTCTTTGAGGTAAACAAGTCACTGAGTTTTGACAGGGAAAAGGCCTTCGGCAAGCGTATGGACATATTGGCCGGAATGGCAAAGCGTTTTGAGCCAGGCGAAAGTATGGAAGTCCAGTTGATTGACCTTAGTGGGGATAGAAAAGCCTATGGAGCCAGTAACCTGACCCAAGGAGATACCACCTCTGAGTCAAACCGAAAAAGTGCCATTGAAAAACTACATTCCCAAAACTTCAAAACCAGCTAACCCATGAGTTTTAACGTAAATAGAACCAAATATGCCAATATCTATGGCCCAACAGTCGGTGATAAAATAAGACTTGGTGATACGGAGCTGTTCATAGAAATAGAAAAGGACTATAACAGTGACAGTTACGGAGAAGAGAGCATGTTTGGAGGAGGAAAGACAGTCCGTGATGGCATGTCCCAATCGTCCACCAAAACCCGTGATGAAGGCGTATTGGATTTTGTCATCCTCAATGCCATTGTAATTGACCATTGGGGGATAGTAAAAGGAGACGTAGGCATCAAGGACGGGAAAATCGTAGCTGTAGGAAAGGCCGGTAATCCTGATACCATGGACGGGGTACATCCTGATCTGGTCATTGGCGCTTCCACCGAAGCGCACTCTGGTGCTGGCCACATTCTGACAGCGGGAGGTATCGATGCGCACATTCACTTCATCTGTCCACAGCAAATCGAACATGCCTTGTTCAGTGGCATTACGACCATGATCGGGGGAGGCACAGGACCTGCTGACGGCACCAATGCCACCACGGTCACTCCTGGGGCTTGGAACATAGAAAAGATGCTCCAAGCTGCCGAAGCATTTCCTATGAACATGGGCTTTTTTGGCAAAGGAAACTGTAGTACCCTGAAGCCATTGGTAGAGCAGGTAAAAGCGGGGGCATTGGGACTAAAGATCCATGAGGATTGGGGATCTACACCAGCTGTCATTGATGCCTCTTTGAAAATTGCCGATGAATTTGATGTGCAAGTAGCCATCCATACCGATACGCTGAACGAAGGAGGCTTCCTGGAGGATACCGTCAAAGCGATCGATGGTCGTACTATCCATACTTTCCATACGGAAGGAGCAGGAGGTGGGCATGCACCGGACATTATCAAGATTTCTTCTTATCCAAATGTCCTTCCCAGTAGTACCAATCCCACAAGACCATATACGAAGAATACCATTGATGAGCATTTGGACATGCTGATGGTCTGTCATCACCTGAGCAAATCCATTCCGGAGGATGTCTCTTTTGCGGATTCCAGGATCAGAAAAGAAACCATTGCCGCGGAGGATATCTTGCATGATATGGGTATTTTCAGCATGATGAGCTCTGATTCCCAAGCCATGGGACGTGTAGGAGAGGTGATCACCCGAACTTGGCAGACAGCCCATAAAAATAAAATCCAACAGGGCTATTTGGAGGAAGATAAAGCCAGGCAAGCGGATAATTTCAGAGCGAAAAGGTACATAGCCAAATACACCATCAACCCAGCCATTAGCCACGGGATTTCAACATATGTAGGTTCTGTAGAACCAGGTAAAATGGCCGATTTGGTGTTATGGAAACCGGCCTTTTTTGGCGTAAAACCAGAAATGATTATCAAAGGAGGAATGATCGTGGCCAGTAAAATGGGAGACCCCAATGCCTCCATTCCCACACCGCAGCCTGTGATTATGAGAAATATGTTTGGGGCATTTGGACCGGCCTTGAGTAAGACTTGTGCGACCTTTGTCTCTAAGGCCAGTCTTGAAGAAGGTATCCCGGAAAAATACGACCTCAAAAAAATCGTGCTGCCCGTAGAAAACTGTAGAAACATCGGAAAAAAAGACCTCATTCATAATGACGCTGCACCGGAGATAAATGTCAACCCTGAAAATTACGAAGTGACAGTGGAAGGAAAGGTATTGACCTGTGAGCCTCTTGATGAGGTGCCATTGGCCCAGCGCTATTTTCTCTTTTAAAAACGATTTGAAGACCTTTTTAAGTAAGGGAATATGATTTGTAAGCAAATAATCGGCAATGTCCATGACTATGATATTGGAGGGAAGACCATCGATGAATTGCCCTTGGAATGGTTTGAAACACCCAAGAGGATCATGCGAAAGCGTTCCCGTGGCGATCAAGAAGTGGTCATGAAATTTTTGCGGGAAGGAAACAGGCTACAAGAAGGTGATATTGTATATGAAGATGCCCATAAGGTGATCGTCATCGCCGTCAACCCCTGTGACGCCATAGAGATCACACCGCGGTCACTGTACGAAATGGGCACAGTTTGTTACGAAATAGGCAACAAACATTTGCCCCTGTTCATTCAGGATGATAAAGTCTTAGTTCCTTATGAAAAGCCACTGGAAAGATTGCTTTTGGCCACAGGCTATCAGGTGACGAAAGTCCACTGTAAACTACTCAATATGCTAAAAGCCAATGTAGATCACTCTCACGCTAAGCAAGGCAGTTCCTTGTTTTCAAAAATCCTGGATATGGCCAGTAGAGAATGATGTCTTCGTAGATGGTTTTCCCGCTTGGGTTTTGGATAGGGAAGCCTACTGTTCATTGCTTATGTCTAATGAGATGACGATTCAACCCGGAAATTGCATTAGTCCATCGACGCCACGGCGCAAAGGTATTGCGCCAGAAATTGCTTCAAAATCAGCACTTAAAAAAATTATTACATGATAAACGACAATGGCAATATACCAAGCAGTTTGCTGAACTTACTTCACTTGGCCGACCCTACACTGCCCATTGGTGGCTTTTCCCATTCCAATGGGCTGGAGACCTATGTCCAGCAGGGCATCGTCTGCAATGTCCCCACTACTGCTGCTTTTATCCAAAGCATGCTGAAAAACAACTATAAATTCAATGATTGTCTGATGCTCCGCTATGCCTTTGAAATGACGAAAACAGAAGATATGGAAGCACTAGTGGAATTGGACGAAGAAGTGTCTGCCCTTAAGGCTCCACGGGAGATCAAGGAAGCCAGCCAAAAACTGGGATTAAGGTTACTTAAGATTTATATCAATTTGCTGAAAAACCCGTTTTTGGAAAGCTATTATGAAAAAGTACAGCAAAAAGCAGCTCCGGGAAATTTCCCATTGGTCTATGGACAGCTTACGGCACTTATGGGCGCCGACATCAGGTCTTCCATTACCTCTTTTTATTACAATGCAGCAGTATCCATGGTCACCAATGCCGTAAAACTCGTGCCACTGGGACAAATAGATGGCCAAAAGATACTTTATCAACTCCATCCCAAAATCCATTCCCTTACTGAAGAAACCCTTCAACTGGAAAGGCGATTTCTGGGCGTGTGCAATCCAGCGCTGGATATCAAGTGCATGCAACACGAAAGGCTTTATTCCAGATTATACATGTCTTAATCAACTATCATAAACATGGAAGAAAGAAAATATATCAAAATTGGCGTAGCTGGTCCGGTAGGATCAGGTAAAACCGCCTTGATCGAGCGGTTGACCAGAAAAATGACTCAAAATTACAGTATTGGAGTGATCACCAATGATATTTATACCAAGGAAGATGCCCAGTTTCTTACCAAAAACTCCTTGCTTCCGGAAGATCGGATCATAGGAGTGGAAACAGGCGGATGTCCCCATACTGCTATTCGCGAAGATGCCAGTATGAATCTCGAAGCAGTAGACGAATTGGTCAGCAGGCATCCAGACATTGAAATTGTATTCATAGAAAGTGGTGGTGATAACCTGTCTGCTACTTTCAGTCCCGATTTGGCAGATGTGACCATATTCGTTATTTCCGTTGCAGAAGGTGAGAAAATTCCTCGTAAAGGGGGACCTGGGATCACCAGATCCGATCTATTGGTCATTAATAAAATTGACTTGGCACCGATGGTGCATGCGGATTTGGATATCATGGACAGTGATTCTAAAAAAATGAGAAATGGGGCACCTTTTGTCTTTACTGACCTGATGACCGATACCGGACTCGAAGCAGTCATCCAATGGATTCAAAAGTATGCGCTCATCGAAGAAGATGCCGCAGAACCAGACTTAAATCACTGATGGAAAAATACCGGTTAAAAACAGGTCTACGTGAGCAGACCATCCTTAAAGATGTCTTCTTCACTCCACCATTTAACTTGGTGGAAGTGAGGGAAAACAAGAAAAATCCATTGCTGGAAGTCATGGTAATGAGTTCATCCCCGGGTATGCTCAATGATGATGTCTATGACATCCATATCGATGTCATCAACCATTCGCAACTCAACCTCCAGACCCAATCATACCAACGAATATATGTCTCCAAAAACGGAACCAAACAACGTATGCAAGTCGATGTGGGGGAGGGCGCTTATTTTAGTCACGTCCCGCATCCGATGGTACCTCATGCAGGAGCCATTTATTTCGCCGAGAACACGTTAGCACTCACCAAATCCAGTACGCTTCTTTGGGGGGAAATCCTGACTTGTGGCCGCAAATGGATGGAAAAAGGCGAGCAATTTACCTTTAAAAAGCATCATACGATCACCACCATAAGAGTGGAAGGCAAAACCATATTCAAAGACAACCTTTTTCTCCTTCCAGCAGCACTTGATATCACGGAAATGGGCCAGTATGAAGGTTTTACTCACCAAGGGAGTTTGTTCTTTATCGCTCCTGAAGGAGACATCAAGAAAAAGATGGATGATATCCATGATCGGCTGGCATCAGAGGCTGACATAGATTTTGGCATCAGCCTTATACGTGAAAATGCATATGTACTGAGAGTATTGGGAAACTCTGGGGAGCGTCTTTTTAGGATTTTTGATCAGATCCGAAAAGAAGAAGATGAGAATATCAACCGAATAACAAAAGCGTCATGTCTACAGAATTAACTATCTTATTGGGAACGGCTATTTCGGTCAGTATCCTACATACAGCCTCTGGTCCAGACCATTATATCCCATTCATTGCCATAGGAAAAGCCAAGGGATGGAAACTCCCCAAGATTCTATTTTGGACAGTGCTCTGTGGTGCTGCCCATGTCATGGCGTCTGTATTTATAGCACTAGCTGGAGCTGCAATCGGTTTTAGCTTGGGGAAAATTGATTTTTTGAATGAATTGCGTGGTGGCCTTGCCAGCTGGGTATTGTTCCTGTTTGGCATACTCTATTTTCTGTATGGGCTATATAACGTATACCGTAATAAAAGGCATAAGCACTTTGATGTCTATGATGACGGGTCCGTGTATGTCTTTGAGCATGACCATCAGCAAATGACTTATCCCGTAAACCGTAAAAAAGTAACGCCATGGATCTTGTTTATCATATTTCTCCTCGGACCATGTGAATCATTGTTCCCCTTGCTTACCTATCCCGCTGTGGAGCAGTCACCCTTAAACATGATCGCACTGATTTCGGTGTTCCTTTTCTTTACCCTGCTGACGATGGTGGTCATAGTAGTGATCATCTATTCTGGATTCAAATTGGTAAAGACAGAATGGTTAGAAAAGTACATGACCCCTATATCTGGCGCATCTATCGCTATTTGTGGTATGGGCATGATATTTTTACAATGGTAGCATTTAGCCAAAACAAGTTATGAAGTCACAAAAAATTATTTTTTTTATAAAATCCTTTTTAAAAGGAATTGGCCAGATCATGCTCCAGGACAGCATGATCACTGGCTTGTTCTTTTTGGTAGGTGTCTTGTTCAGTTCATTGGAAATGGGTCTTGGATTGATTCTAGGTACTCTGGTGGGAACACTGCTGGGCTATACATTCAAGGGCTACCATAAGGAACTTGGAATGGGGCTTTACGGATTTAATGGAGCGCTGGTCGGTACTGCCGCCATATTTGGTTTGGGGATGAATTATGTCTCCATCCTTGTCCTTATCGCTGGCTCCATTTTGGCCACTTACCTCATGCATTTTGCCATCAAAAAGAGTTGGAGCGTCTTTACCTTCCCGTTTATTTTGGCTTCTTGGTTACTGATCAGCCTTTTGGGCAGCCCCATTAAGGATGCACTGATCCAGAAGGATTCCGTCCTCGAAAAAATGGAAGCCTCGCAAGTTAACACACAGGAAATCAATGGTATATATAGTGATGAATCGCATGAATACCATGATAAAGATGACGATGATAGCGACGATGAAGACGATGACGAAGATGATGAGGAAGATTTTTTGGAACAATGGGAAGACCGACTGGAAGATGTTGAGGACCTTAGAGAAGATGAATTCTTTAATTCTCTCCAAAGTTATGGTCAGGTGATATTCCAAGGAAGTTTGCTGACAGGCTTATTTTGTTTACTGGGGGTCTATTATAACAAACCGATCGCCGCCATTTATGGTGTATTTGGCTCCATATTGGCCATTTTGGTAGCCCATATTTTACAAGTGGAGAACAAGGCTATTTATGAAGGTCTTATGGGGTTCAATGCCGTACTGTGTGCGATCACCTTTGCAGGTACTGGACGCCGCGATGGTTTTGCAGTAGTGGTGAGCTGTAGCCTAAGTGTAATCATATATATCACCATGCAGGGAATGGGCATTCCACAATATACGTTTCCATTTGTGCTGGGTACTTGGCTGATGCTACTGATCCAGAAAATCCCCTTTCCAAAAATCTAGTAAAAAGTAGCAGGGCAAACGCGTTTAGTGTTTTGAAAGGAAACAATTTTCGTGTAGGCATAGCTATCATCCGTGCCGCTGGCACTCCTTCGGGAGGTTGAGGAGACCTTAAGCTCCTGCGGATGAATCCGCAGGTTACTGAATTTATCGTGCCGCTGGCACTTTGCCCCGATTTGTACATTGGAAACCGCAGTAGCCTAGGGTCAAGTCAACGCTTAAACCCGGATTATGCGTTAGGAATCGTAGTGAGAGCTGAAATTGCAAGAAAATCAGTTAGTTTGGAGGCATTAGCCTAGCACCGCTACGGTTATGCCGAAAACTAAAGTGAAACGGCTGATTTTGAAGCAGTTTAAGGTCGCAACAGATAGGCTAATGCATATTCCGGGTTAAATGACGGGTAAGGCGGTAGTGGATTTTGGACGAGATCAAGACGCAAAAAACGCCCCTAGCCGTAGGCGTTAGCAACTGAGCATCCTGCCTAATCCGTCTTTGGCGGAGGGGCATATAGAAGGTGCAGGTGACAACCTGCACCAAAAATGATTACTTACATCTCTAAACCAACTGTATTGACAGTAAGCTGATGATTCATCCAAATAGTCGTTCGTATATCAAGCAACTGACGATTAGTCTTCTTCTTCCAGCACTTCCAGTATATCAGCCAGTTCATCAAAGTCCTTGAGCCCAGGCTTAATCTCATCACCACCTTTGAGTGCTATTCCTTTGATGCCAGTTTGGTTGATAATGGTTTCGACAACCCCAGCTTCCAACCCAAAACCCAACAGCAGATCACATTTTCCGGCGATATCCTTGACGAGCTGACTTACTTCCTCATTGAATTCCAGGTTATCGGATTCGAGCAAAAGTAGGATATTATTTTCACGATAGGTAGCTGCTTTACCAGCCAAATCTTCCAGTTGGCCCATTGCTTGGATTTCTTGCTTCAATATCAACTGGTAGGAGGTATTGACCAACATCTGCAAATGAGCTTCTTCGGTAATCTGCACATAGCTGAGCCCCGGATATTCTTTCACTGTTTCCAAAATTGAGTCAGGGTGGGTAGACTCAAATTCCCCGACATATTTCAATCCAGACAGCCATTCTGTTAATTCCTTGTACTTTTCCGCAGACATAAAATCTTTGCTTCCTTCCTCTAGGTTAAACCCCATGAGGTCGACATACATTCCAGCGCAGTAGCGGGCATCACTGAGGTTGTTGACAGTACTGATTTTTACAAAAGTCTTAAGGGCCATTCCTTTTATTGTTTAGCTATTTCAAATTTTCTACGCAAAGGTAAGGATAATTGAGGGCAATTCTAAACCGGTTTTAACCCGGATTATGCATTAGGAATCGTAGTGAGAGCTGAAATTGCCAGAAAATCAGTTAGTTTGGAGGCATTAGCGTAGCACCGCTACGGTTATGCCGAAAACTAAAGTGAAACGGCTGATTTTGAAGCAGTTTAAGGTCGCAACACCTGTGCGCCGTGGCGTAGATAGGCTAATGCATATTCCGGGTTTAAGGGCTTTCGAAAAGAATGCAGTAGTATTGGGTGTCTATTTAACGTTTTTTAGCAGTCCGTTGATAAATTGGTATTTTGTGAAAACAACCAGTAAAACAAGTAGTGTTTAACCCAAAAACATCATTTTTCACCTGAATAATCACCAAGCCATAGCAGGAGGTGAAAATGGCATTCATCTTTTTTCCATTCAAAACCTACGGTAAACTAAAATGAAGTAGTATTTTTGCAATATGGACAAAATGAACTGAATGCGAAAAAATTTACTTTACCTTCTCTTATTGGTGTTTGCAGCATGTGGACAGGAATCACTTGAACCAGCTGACCTGGGGCTAGATTATATGCCTGTAGAGGCATCAAGGTTTTGGACCTATTCGGTAGATGAAACCGTGTATTTCGGAGAAGGTGATACTGAATCATCATCGTTCTATTATCGAGATATCATTGCAGATAGCTATATAGGAAAGGAAGGTGAACTCGTCTATCAAGTGACCCGCGAAAAGTCCTTTGACCAGATTGCTTGGCAGGACCATAGTGTCTATACCCTTCAAATAAAACAACAAGCCTTACTAAAATCCAAAAACAACCTGCTGACTGTCCCCTTGGTTTTTCCTCCCAAGGAAGATAAGTCATGGGACGGTAATGTCTACAACACCCAAAACGAAGACCTGTACTCAATCATTTCCCTTGGTGCCTACGAAATAGGAGGAAACACCTACCAATCCACTGTCAAGGTCCTTCAGGAAATGGAAGATGATGAGATCACCGTCAGAGATCATCGCTATGAGATATATGCCAAAGGTGTGGGAATGGTGGAGCAGTACTTAGAAACGTTAACTTATTGCTCCAGGAACGATTGCCTTGGCGAACAAATAATAGAAAACGGTCGTTTATCTCACTTGAAACTGATCAATAATGGACAATATTAGGAAATTTATCGCTGCTGTCAGCTTAATCATCCTTTCTGCAGCTGCGGTAAAAGGGCAGGACAGGTATGCGATTCATTATAAATTCAAGCCTCAAGCTACTTATACCTTGGATGATCCTTCAACCTTCCTGAGCGAAAAAGCCCTAGATCGCCGCGAACGAAACCAAGTAGCATTGGACAGTACCGACCTGCCTGTAGCCCAAAAATACATTGACGCCGTTCGGGATATTGTCATCAACATCCAATATAACAGTAAATGGATGAATGCCTCTATAGTGGTGGCGACAGATGAGCAGATAGCAGCTATAAAACAGCTTTCATTCGTAAAGGAAGACGGAATAGAACTGGTGGCCAAAGGGTTCTATACCGATAACAAGACACCTGGTACAAATATCCTTAACTATCCCGTCAACATCCGAATTCTTTCCAAAACCAAGGATGAGGAGGATTATGCCTTTCAGAACAATTTGTTGGGAATGCCGGATATGCATGCTGAAGGGCTTACCGGCAAGGGGGTTACCATTGCAGTTTTTGACGGAGGATTCTTGAACACCGATAAGATCGAGGGAATGAAGCACCTCTTTGACAATAACCAAATCATAGCCACGAGGGACTTTGTGACCCCTTGGTCCGAAAATGTTTTCCGAACAGAAACTCACGGGACTGCGGCATTGTCCCTGATCGCTGCCAATGATGTCAACACCTTGGTCGCAGGGGCGTACGATGCCAATTATGTATTATGCATCACCGAAGACGTGGCCTCTGAATACAGAATTGAAGAATACAATTGGGTAAGAGCTGCCGAATACGCTGATAGCCTAGGGGTGGACATTATCAACAGTTCATTGGGATATGTGAGCTTTACTGATCCTTCCATGAATTATGAAAAATCCGACCTCGACGGTAAAACAGCCGTCATTACCCAAGGTGCTTTTATGGCTGGAGAAAGAGGCATTCTTGTGGTCAATAGTGCTGGCAACGAGGGAAGTAATACAGCAACGACCATTTCGGCACCTGCCGACGCAGAGGGAATCTTGGCAGTGGGAGCAGTGAGCAAGGACCTCACCAAGTCCAGTTTTAGCTCCGTAGGCCCTACTGCTGATGGACGCATCAAACCTGATGTGGTGGCTTTGGGAAGGGGGGTCCGTTTATGGCAAGGCAGTAACTCCACCAGTACCGCCAGTGGCACTTCTTTTTCAGCACCTCAAATAGCCGCTCTCGCAGCTGGCTTATGGCAAGGTAGGCCTGAGTGGACCAAAGACCAACTTATTCATTACATCCTCCAAAGCAGTAGCCAGCACAAAGATCCTGACGATCAGTTAGGGTATGGCATTCCGGATTTTGAGTTGGCCTATTATGGAGAAATATTGGATGTCGTGGGACAACCGGAAAACACCACTACTAAGATCTATCCGAACCCGTCGGATGGAACAGAACTTTTTATCCAATTTGGCAATAAAAAGGAATGTGATTTTACGTTGATCAACAAGAATGGACAAATCATCAATCAAAATACCTTGACACGAACTTCTAATGAAGAACCCTATGAGTTGGAAATTAACGCCGTTCACAGTGGCCTATATGTCGTGCAGCTGCAAGAAGGAGTTAATCTAGAGCGTCATAAGGTAATTATTCAGTAAAAGGCGTCAGGAAAGGGAGCAGTTTTCTGGATTTTTTTTACTTAATTTATGCTTCATTTACAATAGTAACAACTTAATTGAAGTATGCATATTCAAGTAGCCCCGTCGGTGCTGGCCTCGGATTTTGGCAACCTCCAGGCAGCAATAGAGATGATCAATGATTCGGAAGCAGATAGTATCCATATAGACATCATGGATGGTGTGTTTGTACCGAATATATCCTTTGGATTTCCTGTACTGGAAGCCATCAAGAAACACGCCCAGAAACCATTGGATGTCCATCTCATGATCGTCAATCCTGACCACTACCTAAGTGCCTTTAAAGAAGCCGGCGCTGAAACCATCACTGTTCATATGGAGGCCTGTCCGCATTTACACCGAACGATCCAGGCCATTCATGAATTAGGCTGCAAAGCAGGAGTAGCCATCAATCCCCACACGAATGTAGAACTGTTAAGGGATGTCATTCGAGATTTGGACCAAGTGATTATCATGTCAGTAAACCCTGGTTTTGGTGGTCAGAAATTTATCGAACATACTTATGAAAAAGTGAGGAACCTAAAAGCGATCATTACCTCATCAGGATCCGAGGCGCTTATAGAAATCGATGGGGGAGTGAACTTGGACAATGCCTACAAGCTTATCGATGCAGGGGCGGATATCCTGGTAGCGGGGAGTTTTGTGTTTAACGCCGAAGATCCAGCAGCGACCATCTCACAGCTGAAAGAACACTAAAATAGTTAGGTGGTTACCACTAGATTATTCCCTTAATAAAATGTTTTTAGGTGAAAATTTTAAGGTTTTTTTAGAAAATTTTCTTGCTTAATTACGGGTAATCCCTTTTATTGGAATTTAGTTTATTTTAAGAATATTCACTAAAAAGATTAAGAAAGATGAAGCGTTTATTTGGATGGGCATTATTGATGATGTGTTTAATGAGTGTAGGTGCTCAGGCTCAGCAAGAAAACACCGAAGCCGAGGCAGTTACCGATGAAGAAATTGAAAAATTTGCCAGCATGAAGGACTCCGTAAACCATTTTATGGAAGTAAAGCAGGCAGAACTGGAAAGTATGATCAAAGACAATGAGATCTTTGACGTAGCGAGGTACAATGAAATCAAGGAAGCATGGGGCGATGATGCCAAGTTAGCAGAAATCAATATTACAGATGAAGAAAAAGCGGAGTATGCAAAAATACTAGAAACCAAAAACTCGCTTTCGGACGTGATCAAGGAAAGAATGATCGCACTGATCAAAGATGATGAGGTATTGGGTGCAGCGACTTACAACAAGGTCAATGCTGCCATGAAAACTGATCCTGAAGTAAAAGCAAAAGTAGATGAATTAATCGCTGAAAAAGCAAGTGCCAGAACTCCTGAAGAGGAAGAATAAGGTACCAAATTTTAATTTCAGCATTTGATATTGGAAAGCTCTGTGTTTCGACACGGAGCTTTTTTTGTGTAAAACAATAATTTCATGTAGATACAGGTAAATATTACCTAAATTAGCTAGTCAAAATTCACCTATATACAATAAATCAAGACTAGTATAATCAACATGTATCCCAATATCATGACATTATTACGTGCTCTCCAGTACTACCAACCAACATCAAGGAGGCCACTTATCGTTTATTTTACCTTAATGTTGTTTTGTTTATCCATCAATACTCTTCATGCCCAAGAGGAAGATATTTTTGGTATAGATACCAAAGCCAGACCTGACAAAACCAGGCGCAGCGAAAGTGGAGTAGGGAATATCACAAGAGGAATCATCAGTAAGATCAGCCTGGAGCTAGGTGGTGGGTATGGCATGCATTACAATAGCATGGATTTTTCAAGTAACACGCCCGAAAATTATCCCATTTCCCCACTAAACATTGATGGTAATTCTGCCACCATTGGAGCTGGTGAAAGTGAGGCCTTCGATTCAAAAAGTAGTGCTATCCCCTTTGATGCCGGGGTGAGGATAGACCTTTTCGGTATTTTCACCATTGGAGGAGGTTATGGAAGGGAGTTTGGTAAAATGTCCATGATGGAAAGCGACCACTACCAGTTTACATTTTCTGGAGAGAAGTATGTTTTTGACAAACTATACGGCACACTCGGACTGGTGTTATATGATGCCAAAAGACGCCGTGCATTTCTCAACTGGAAATACAGAAAATACAGCGGTAACAACCACTATATGCAAGCGGAGCAGAAACTAAGAATGCAGCAAAACTATCCTTGGAGCTTTATTTTGGAAGGAGAGTATGGATCTGTCACTGTACAAGAGAGCTTCGATGATGCCTTGACTGCCACCGAACCATATTATGCCCTTGGCCTCAGAATAGAAAGGGAGTTTTCGGAGTACACCAAAATATTCTTAAAACCAAATGCCTCGTTTCGTAAGTTCAATTACCAAATCCCAGGATTGGAAGAAAGCCAACTACTAGAGCAAAATCTATTTACCGTCAATCTGGGTGTGGCACTTAGACTTCCTGGTACCAAGCGGTGCAAAATACGAGCTTGTGGTGTGAAAATGAAACACTTACATAACGGGGTGGAATACCGAGGGAGTTCCATTTGGCGTATGCAAAACCGAAAGGTAGGCCAATGGTATTAAAAAGCTGGTAGAAAACGGTTTTCAATGCAAAAATAGTGTTTTAAAACCTTATTCTTTTTATTATCTTGCAACCTTATATTGAGATATTCAACATATGGCCCAAGGAGAAAACGAGAACATTATACCGATTAACATTGAGGAAGAGATGCGTGGAGCTTACATCGATTATTCGATGTCGGTTATTGTTTCCAGAGCACTTCCAGATGTGAGAGATGGCATGAAGCCAGTTCACCGCAGAATTCTTTT
This sequence comes from Echinicola strongylocentroti, assembly GCF_003260975.1. Lineage (NCBI taxonomy): Bacteria > Pseudomonadati > Bacteroidota > Cytophagia > Cytophagales > Cyclobacteriaceae > Echinicola > Echinicola strongylocentroti. Next base: position 24,615 of record NZ_CP030041.1, read on the forward strand.
TGGAATGCAGGAACTGGGGGTACTTCATAATAAGCCTTATAAAAAATCAGCGAGGATTGTCGGGGAAGTATTAGGTAAGTACCACCCCCATGGAGATAGTGCAGTGTACGAAACCATGGTACGAATGGCACAAGCATGGTCGTTAAGGTACCCATTGGTGGATCCCCAAGGAAACTTCGGCTCTATCGACGGGGACAATGCTGCCGCCATGCGTTATACCGAAGCGAGGCTAAAAAGAATAGCAGAAGAACTACTGATTGACATTAACAAAGAAACAGTAGATTTCCAGCTGAACTTTGACGATTCCCTCAAAGAACCAGTGGTGCTTCCTGCCAAAATCCCAGCGTTATTGCTGAACGGAGCATCTGGGATCGCAGTAGGTATGGCTACCAACATGGCTCCCCACCAGTTGGGTGAGGTCATTGACGGTACAATAGCCTATATCGAAAACAACGAAATTACCATTGAAGAGTTGATGAAACACGTCATTGCACCTGATTTTCCTACCGGGGGGATCATTTATGGGTACAATGGTGTCAAGTCAGCTTACGAAACCGGGCGTGGCAGAGTGGTCATGCGTGGCAAAGCCACTATAGAGACGAAGGATTCGGGAAGAGAGATGATCATCATCAACGAAATCCCTTACTTGGTCAATAAGGCTAGCATGATCGAAAAAACGGCCCAATTGATCCAAGAGAAGAAACTTGAGGGGATATCTGCCATTCGGGATGAATCTGATCGTAGGGGAATGCGAATCGTCTACGAACTCAAGCGCGATGCTATCCCCAATGTCGTCCTCAACAACCTTTATAAACAAACACAGCTACAGACTTCCTTTAGTATCAACAACGTAGCACTGGTAAAAGGACGTCCCTATACGCTCAACCTAAAAGAGCTCATAGTCCACTATGTGAACCACCGCCATGAGGTGGTGACCAGAAGGACCGAATATGAGCTGAAAGAGGCAGAAAAGCGTGCACACATTCTTCAAGGATACCTGATCGCCCTGGATAACCTTGATGAAGTGATCAGCCTGATCAGAAATTCCAGAGATCCGGAGGCAGCACGTACAGGGTTAATGGAGAAGTTTGAACTGACTGAGATTCAAGCAAGAGCCATACTGGACATGAGGCTTCACCGTCTCACTGGAATGGAGCGTGAAAAGATCCAAAAAGAGTATGACGAACTCATGATCCTTATCGAGGACTTGAAAGATATCCTTGCCAAGGAGGAAAGAAGGATGGAGATCATAAAAACGGAGCTTGCAGAGATCAAGGAGAAGTATAATGATGAGCGAAGGACCACTATAGAGCATAATGCCGAGGACTTCAGCTATGAAGATATGATCCCTAATGAGGAAGTGATCATAACGGTGTCACATCAAGGTTATGTAAAAAGAACAGCACTTAAAGAATACAGGACCCAAGGAAGAGGAGGAGTAGGATCCCGTGGTGTAAGAACAAAAGACGATGATTATACAGAGTACATCTTCTCCGCCTCTACCCACAATTACCTATTGATCTTCACGGACAAGGGCAAACTCTTCTGGCTGAAAACCTATGCCATTCCAGAAGGCAGTAAAACTTCCAAAGGTCGACCTATCCAGAACCTGATCAATATCGAAAGTGACGATAAGATCAGGTCTATCATTCAGGTTACCGATCTCAGCGATGAAGATTATATCCAGAATAACTTCTTGGTAATGACCACCAAAAACGGCGTCATTAAGAAGACCACTCTGGAGCAATATTCTAGGCCTCGGTCAAATGGCATCATAGCCCTAAACATCAGGGAGGATGATCAGCTGCTGAATGTGGAGCTTACTCATGGAGATTCCCACATTATCATTGCCGCCAAATCAGGTAGAGCCATTCACTTCCATGAATCGGCTGTCAGGCCAATGGGCAGGACAGCCACTGGAGTGAAAGCCATCACTTTAAGTGACGAAAAAGACGAGGTTGTTGGCATGGTTTGTGTGAATAGAGAAGAGGCTACTTTGTTGGTAGTTTCTGAAAAAGGATACGGCAAACGTAGTGCTGTTGAAGAATACCGGATCACCAATAGGGGAGGAAAAGGCGTAAAAGCCATGAATATCACCGAAAAAACCGGTAGCTTGGTGGCCATTAAATCTGTCATCGATTCTGATGACCTCATGATCATCAATAAATCAGGAATTATCATCCGAACACCAGTTGATGCATTAAGAATCATGGGACGTGCCACCCAAGGAGTCAGGCTCATTAAGCTGAATGAAACCGACGAAATATCTTCTGTGGCCAAGGTAGAAAAGGTAGAAGAAGAGATCGAGGAAATTCAGGATCAAACAGACGAAAATCAAAACGAATCAAACGATAGCGAAAAACCAAAAGAGGAATAATTAAACAAAAATGAAGAAATTAATTTTATCATTGGCTTTGGTCGGTGTGGCTTCAACAGTTGCCTTTGGCCAAAAAAAGGTTGTTAGATCAGCTGAGAAGAACCTGAGAAAGGGAAATATTTCAGAGGCATTAACTGACATTGAAGCAGCGACGCAGGATCCAGAAACTGGTGCTGACCCAGAAACGTTTTTAATCAAAGGTAAAATTCTTACCATCCAATTTGGAGCCGATTCCTCCAATACTGAGGCTACAGTGGACAAAGGAAGAAGTGCCCTTGACGCTTTCAGAAAATCCTTGGAGATGGATGGAAATGATTCTACCAGTAAAATCGGTAAGGAAATTTATAAAGAAGTAGTTCCTGGTATTCCTGAAAACCTTCAGGGCGAAGGAATCTTCAAACTGAAAACTGCTTCAGTGGATAAAGCTATCAGTAAATATGAAAAAGAAGATAATGCAATGGCATCCAAGTTCTTTGCTATTGCTGCTGATATCGATCCTAAAGATACTTCCATTGTGTTCAATGCAGGATATACTGCTAATATGGCAGAAGATTATGATGCAGCCAAGAAGTACCTGACCATGTTACTGGACGTGCCAGAGTATAATAAATTAAATGCCTACTACTTCCTCATCCAAATCGCCAACCAGCAGGAGGATGATCAAGAAGAAGCTTACCGTCTGGTAAAAGAAGCACGTGAAGAATATCCTAACGATAAAGGTCTTTCTGAGTTTGAAATTCAGCTGTTGCTACAGTTGGAGAAAATGGACGAGGCCATGGCATCCATTAAGCAATCACTGGAAGAAGATCCAAATAATGCGCCTATCCGTTTAAGGTATGGTTACCTTAAAGAACAATCTGGTGACCTTGATGGTGCGCTGGAAGAATATTTGAAAACAGTAGAGATAGATCCTGATTTCTTCGAAGGTAATTACTATGCAGGCGCAGTTTATATAGACCAAGCCAGAGAAGTAATCAACGAAGTGAATAACCTTCCTGATGATGAGTGGGAAGCAAAATCAGACAGTATGCTTGCAGAGGCGGATGATCTGTATAAAGAAGCGATGCCGCTTTTCGAGAAGGCACATGAACTTAAGCCTGAAAATACAGAAATCATGCAAATTCTTTTTCAGATCCATACCCGTCTGAAAAATGAAGATAAAGCTGCTGAATACGATAAGAAACTCCAAGAACTTCTAGGCCCTAACTGGCTAGAAGGGGGGAATTAATTATAACATTTCTCTTTAAGAAAAGGTTGTCAATTAACATTGGCAACCTTTTTTTATGCAGTTTTGCTGTTCTGGATTTGTAATGAATCAAGCGGAAAAGCTGGGGGCTGATGGAACGCTGATGACGCAGATGATTGTGATTTGAGCTGATTTTTTGCTTAAATTGAAAAAGACAAGTAGCATAAAAAAGCCCTGGGCGTAACATCCTTAGCCTAGTAACCTGAGCTCGACTTAATTTTAGTATTAAAAGCGTCATTGCGAACCCTTTTTAGGAGGATGTGGGTTGGAAAAGGGTGTGGCAATCCCGAAATACTGAGACTGCCACGGCTTCCACCCGCTCAGAGCCCCCTCTAAGCCTCGCAGTGACGGTTTCATAATCGAACTGAGGTTAGTAGGGACAGGCGATAACGACTCCCCATGCATAAACCTGGTTGGAAAGGGACAGGTCCATAGATAATTTAACATTGCCTTGACCTAAAATCCTTTCTAAAGGGTTATTTTTGAACAACATGTATTAAAAATGCCAATGAGATTTTTATTTACTGCTATCATTTCGATAACCACCATTATTCAAGCAATGGCCCAAGTGCAAGAACAGTATGTTTTGCTAATTTCCTTGGATGGATACCGGTATGATTACACGGAAAGGTTTCATCCACCCCATATCGAACAATTCATTGCGCAAGGAACGGCTGCCGCATCGATGATCCCTTCCTTTCCTTCCAAGACTTTTCCTAATCATTATACCATTGCGACGGGAATGAAACCTGGCAACCATGGATTAGTAGACAATACCTTCTATAGCCCTGAAAAGGAAAAAATGTACCGGATCAGTGACCGTTCGGTGGTGCAAGATGGCAGTTGGTATGGAGGCACTCCCATCTGGGTACTGGCAGAGCAAAACGATGTAAAAGCGGCAAGCTATTTTTTCGTCGGGTCTGAAGCTGCTATCCAAGGGGTAAGGCCCAGTTACTATTACGATTATGACGGCACCGTTGCCAATTCGGAGAGGGTGGATAAGGTCCTGGAATGGCTGGCATTACCGTCAGCAAGTCGGCCTCGTCTGATCACGCTTTACTTTTCGGATATGGATGATACAGGGCATAAATATGGCCCAGACAATGACCAAAAGCTTCGTGAAACCATTCTTAGATTAGACGCTGAACTGGGAGAGCTCTTCGAAGGAGTAAGGCAGTCTGGACTTCCGGTGAATATAATTATGGTATCAGACCATGGTATGGCCAATGTGACCCAAGACCGGTTGATAGATTTGGAAAAACTTCTGGAACCTTTCCCTCTGGACTACTATAACGATGGGGCGCTGGCCCATCTCCATCTCAACCATCCCAATGAAAAGTACAGTATCAAAAATTCACTCCAAAAGCTCGAAGAGCATTTTAAGGTGGTGGATCCACAATCCAAACCGTATTATGGTGAAAACATCAGTTATTCTACTAGGGTGGGGGATTTACTGTTGATTCCTGACCCCGGTTATTACCTAGTCGCTACATCAGGCTTTATCAAATACCAAAATCGAGCAGCAATGTTTGACACCAAAACCTTTGGAGAGCACGGTTATGATCCCCAATGGAAAGATATGCATGCCATTTTTTATGCCAATGGACCAAGCATTAAACCCGGTCTAACCATTGACTCTTTTGAAAATATTCATGTATATCCATTGCTTTGTGAGTTATTAGGGCTTCCCATTCCAAGGGAGGTTGATGGGGAAGTTACGGTTTTGTCAGATATTTTAAAATAATACCCAAGTCATATCTTTACCTTGTGTTATTTACTTTTGCTATATTGCCTAAATAACAATACTTATATTACATGTTTTCTCATAAAAGTTAAGTATATTTTAGAATTAATTACAACCACTTATCCATAAAAGCCTAGATTACTGATGAGATCATTAATTGATTGTGCAGAAAGTGATTTGATTGTCGCTCTCAGACAAGGAGACCTTACTGCTTTCAATGAATTGTATTTTCGCTATGTGAATCACCTATTGTCTTTTGCGCAGTCTTATCTTAAGGATTTTACTGAAGCAGAGGAAATTGTCCAAGAGACTTTTATAAAAATATGGGAAAATCGGAAGCAGTTAGACTCTTCCAAGAATTTTAAATCTTACCTTTTTATTTCTGTAAGAAATTCAATTTTAAACCGTATTCGGAACCGACATAGAAACTTGAGGCTAGATGAAGTACCAGAAGAAGCTGTTCTCACCGAAAGTAAAGCAATTTATAACTTAGTTTATCAAGAACTTGAAAACACCGCCATGGGATTGATAGAGGATCTTCCTGAAGTCCAACAGAGGGTGTTTAAACTTAGTAGACTAGAAGGAATGTCCAATGATCAAATAGCAACGAAGCTAAATTTATCAAAAAGAACTATCGAACATCACATCTACTTGGCTACCAAATACCTGAAAAAACAACTGGTAAAAGATCCAACAGTCAGTTTATCTTTACTGATAAGTCTATTGGTTTAAACCCGGATTACAAGGCCTCGATAAATTACCGTAAAGTAGCTAATTTGTTTGACAAGCACATTAGGCACAATAGGGAAAGTGTCCAAAAGAACATTGCCCCCACTCAGGCTGAAAGCCTAGCTCAACACCTCCATCTAGCCATACCAAATTCCACGATATATAAGATAATGATTCCTAATGCATAAACCGGGTTAAAAATTTTCGCTCTTTGGTTTAAGTAAACCTGTCGACTTATGTGTATTGATAATAAGGACATACACATATCGCACAGTGAATAAATCTTTCATACATAAACTTTTAAATGACAAGTTAACCGATACGGATCGGGTCAAAATTCATAGATGGCTATCTAGGACAGATTCAGACAAAGAACTAAAAAGGATTTTAAAAGAGGATTGGCTTTTTTTCGAAGAAAACAATGAGAAAATAGATAAAAAAGGAGAGCCTCACCTTCATATTTTAAACAAAATCCATGGTCAAATTGACAAACAGAAATTATCCACCAAAAACAGGTCTATTTGGCATATAACTAAAGCTGTAGCTGCTTCTTTCCTATTCATCTTAAGTGCATTTTTTCTTTATAAGGAAGTGGTAGGTCCCTCTAAAACCGATACAGTAGAGCAGCATGCAATATCGAATATTGTAAAATCCACGGGACCAGGAGAAAAACTAGCTATAACCCTCCCAGATAATTCCACAGTCATCCTTAATTCCAATTCTATCTTGACTATTCCAAAAGATTTTGGTCGGAAAGATAGGGTGCTAGGTCTAGAGGGGGAAGCCTATTTTGAAGTAGCAAGTAACCCTCTAAAACCATTTAAGGTCAGATCAGGTAAATTGACCACTACAGCCTTGGGTACAGCTTTTAATGTTTTTTCCAGAGCAGAAAAGCTGGAAGTTTCTTTAACTGAGGGCATGGTAAAGGTGGCTTCACAAAAAGGTAACGTCACCTTATCTCCTGGTCAAAATGCAAAGATCCATCCATCATCCAACCAGAAAATCACTATTGGTGTTTTTGACAAAAGTAAAGTGACATCATGGAAAGAGGGCAAAATCTCTTTTGAAAACAAAACACTTAAAGAAATATTCTTACTGCTGGAAAAATGGTACGGTGTCCATATTACCGTTAAAGAACTAGATGAATCTCTGAGGGTATCCGGAACTTTTGATAATGAAAACCTAAAAAGCATTCTTACAGGCTTATCCTTTTCCCTTGATTTCAAATTTATGATAGAAAATAAAGAAGTACTCATCAACCAATAAAGCATATGAGATATAATCAAGAGTAAATTATCACCGAAAATGCACCTTTGTCCTGCCATTTTGCAGCAGTCAATTAACTATATAACCCACTAGATTATGAAAAAAAAAATACCCTACCTAATCAGAACGGTTTCTAGAAACTTATTGTATGCATTTGCCATGCAGATAATTTGTCTTTCAAGTTTAACCGCAAATGAAATAAGCACTCAAATCAAATCTATCGACAAGACATTTGTTGATGTCGAAGAAAGGAAATGGATGGTTGGAGGTTTTTTCAAGCATTTGGAAAGCAAAACAGCGTATTATTTTGTATATCCTCAAAAACTTAACCTAGACGAACATCCTATTCAAATTTCTGGTGGTCACCGATCAGTAAATGATATCTTGGTTGAAATTGCACAAAATGCGGGGTTGAAATTTAAGCAGGTTAACAATTCCATCTATGTCGGCAAAGCTAAACCGAAAGATTCTTCTGCACCGATCTCCATCCGTATTGCATTGGCAACATTAACGGGAAGAGTGTTGGATGATATTGGTGCTCCTATTCCTGGAGCAACAGTACAAATAGAAGGCACCACTTCAGGAACAGTTACTGATGTGGATGGCAATTTCACCCTTGAAGTAAACGAAGGAGATGTGGTCATCATATCATTTTTAGGATATGAAAGCCAAAAGATTACAATAGGAAACCAGAGCACAATTGAGGTGACACTTACCGAAGATCTTTCTTCCCTAGAAGAAGTAGTTGTGGTAGGATATGGTACAGCAAGGAGAAAAGATATATCCGGTGCTGTGAATACTATTGATCTGGAAGACTCGCCATTATCATTATCACCTAATACCAATCCACTTCAAGCTTTGCGCGGCAATGTTCCAGGGGTCAATGTGGGTGCCCAAAGATCTCCTGGCACTAATCCAGATATCCTAGTCAGGGGCCAGAATTCTATCAATGGATCCAATGCACCTTTGATAGTGGTCGATGGAATCATCTATTTGGGAGATCTGGCGGATATCAGCCCAGATGATATCGCATCTATGGATGTTTTGAAAGATGCCTCTTCAGCAGCAGTTTATGGTTCACGAGCAGCGAACGGCGTAATTGCAATAACCACCAAAAAGGGCAAAACCGATAAGCCGGTGATACGGTTCAATACCTCAGTTGGAATCAACCAATGGCCTAGTCCTCCAAATATGATGGATACGGATCGTTGGACGCAGAAATATGTGGCACAAACCCCTTCTATTGATTCTCCCGATGAGATTATTTTTGATGATGTAACCCGTACAGAATTATTTGCACAAGGAGTAAATACCAATTGGATGGATTTAATATCCAGGAACGGTTTCCTTCAAAATTACCAATTGGCTGTCTCAGGTAGATCCGAATCCGTTAATTACTATTTATCTGGGGGATACAATCACAACGAAGGAACTATTATTGGCGACAATTACGAGAGGATTTCAATAAGGACAAAGGTGGATGCCAATATTACTGACTGGCTGGAAGTCGGGGTTGATGGCACATACAATAGAAATGACTATTCCGATATCGGCGCCAGTGTAGGCAATGCATATGGAATATCTCCATTTGGGTATCCCTATAGATGGGACCAAATGCCAAACAATGTTGCCTCTGCTTCCGGGACGCTACTTGAGCGATATCCTACAGGGTCTTCTTTGCCAAATCCTCTGTGGGGCACCGACGGAACTATCGATGATGTAGATGTACGTCATTTTTTCAGGTTAGCCACATACGGGGTCTTGAGCGTTCCTAAAATTGAAGGATTGACCTATCGGTTTAACTTTTCAATCAACTCCTACCTTGAGATCAATGACAGGTTTTATTATGAAGACTATTATGTAGGAGAACAACTGGAACAACCATATATCGACAGGTACACACCATCAGCGCTATCCCAGCGTCTACCTCAAGCAAATGGGTACAATAACCATACAAAGAGATATTCTTATGTACTTGACAATATCATAAACTATAAAAAACAAATTGGCAATCATTATTTGGACCTGACATTGGTTGCCACTAGAGATTTTACGCACAGTAAACTTAACAGCTCAATGGGCAGTGACTATTCTGCAAACGGCAACACCTTGCTTGGTGTCAACGGAATCCATAAAGCCACCGTCCAAAGAGTAGATTTGGATATAGTGGAGAGGGCGAATATTGGATACTTAGGTCGTTTAGGTTATGCTTTTAGAGACAAATATCACCTGAATGCTACGTTGAGGAGAGATGGAGCCTCTGTCTTTGGTCAAGGTAATAAATGGGGGAATTTCCCTTCCTTAGGAGTAGCGTGGACAGCATCCGAAGAACCTTTCCTTAAGGGTTCAAAGGTCTTGGACTACCTTAAGCTAAAAGCATCGTATGGCAGAAACGGTAACCAGGGAATAAGTCCATATGGTTCTTTGGCTAGAGTGGCCAGTGGTAGTGATGGCGGTATTCGTTATGAATTTGGGGATGCGCCTTCGACCATATTATATGGCATAGCTCAGTCAAATCTGGCCAGCCCAAATTTGGGATGGGAAACCACTACTTCATTCAACGGTGGCCTTCAATCAGAATGGTTGGACAATCGCTTGCTGTTCGAATTGGATTTTTACTACTCAAAGACAACAGATCAAATTTTTCAAAGACAAATCCCTATCATGACAGGTTTTGGGTCTATTGTATCCAGCCTTGGACAAGTCAACAACCGGGGTGTAGAAGTTAACTTAAAATCGATAAACATCTCTAATGAAAAATTCAAATGGTCTTCCGGCCTTATATTTTGGCAAAACCGGAATAAAATAGTCAGTCTCTATGGTGATGACATTGATGGAGACGGGAGTGAAGATGATGATATTTCAAATGGCCTGTTTATAGGGAAGTCACTTGGTGCGATCTATGGTTATGATTTTATCGGTGTGGTTCAGGAAGACGACACAGAGTACATCGAAAATGTAGGTGCCGTTCCTGGTGATCCCAAATTCCAAGATATCAGTGGCCCAGAGGGTATTCCTGACGGCATCATCACAGCTGATTATGACAGAAAAATTTTGGGCTATAGAAAAGAGAATTTTCGATTAAGCCTATCCAATACCTTCGAATACAGTAATTTCAGCCTATATGTGATGGTTACAGGTATATTTGGTGGTGGCGAGGACAATTTCTATTTAAAAGAAAATCCCAGATATAATTCCTTCCGAGATAGATTTGACACCAATGAAATTGATCATGACTGGTGGACACCGGAAAATAAAAGTAATACCTATTTACGACCAGACTATGTAGGCACCCGGTATTTAGGCCTTCAGTCACGTGGATTTGTCCGAATACAGGATGTCAATCTTTCGTATAGAGTTCCTAGAAATATTCTCGAAAAGTACAGAATTAATTCACTGGAGCTTTATTCAAGTATTCAAAACCTACACGTCTTTACCGATTGGTTTGGAGGAGGAGATCCAGAAGCGGGAAAAAGACCAGATGACAGTCTTTATCCAGTACCAAGAACCTTTTCAATGGGGTTAAAAGTAAGTTTTTAATCAATTAAAGAAGAAAAGAATTATGAAAACCATAGCTATAAAATTTCTCCTATTGGCAGTGATGATAGTTACTGTCGCTTGTGATGATGAAGCATTCTTAACTGAAGATCCAAAAACCTTTTATACCACTGATAATATATTTTCTTCAGGAGACCAAGTGGACCAGGTGCTCATATCGATGTATTCCAGATTACGAAATTTCAGGTTTTTCAACGCTCAAATGCAAGGTGTAGGTACTGACGTGATGGATGTCCCTGAATTTAGGATTTCTACAACCTTTTCTGATTACAGTAGGATAAATGCAGAAAGCCCTGAATTCAGCACTATCTATAATTTCTACTACGAGCTCATTGCCCTTTCAAATACGGCCCTCGATGCAGCAAATCAAGACGGGGTAACATTTAACACCGAAGAAGAAAGACTGTATACCATTGCCCAAGCTAGGTTTTTTCGGGCCTATGCCCATGGTATGTTAGGTGAGTTGTTTGGAGGTGTACCTATTGTAGAAGAATTAGTTACAGAACCACGCTTTGATTATACAAGAAGTACGGTGGAAGAAACGTATCAATTTGCTATCAATGAACTAGAGGCTGTACTACCTGATTTACCTGAAACTAATCCACAATCTGGTAGAATAGTAAAGGGGTGTGCACAACATTATTTGAGTGAGTTTTATCTTGCATTAGGCATAGAAACCAATAGTTCTGATGCTTTTGATCAATCCATTAAATATTCTTCAGAAGTGATTGATGGTGGAATATACAGTTTGATGAAATCCAGGTTCGGTGCCAGAATGGGAGAGGAGAATTCTGTGACAGGTGGAGCAGATGTATGGTGGGACTTATTTAGAGTAGGCAACCAAAACTATACAGATGGTAATTTGGAAAGTATTTGGACATTTCAAGTAGATTTCGATGCTTATCTCGCAGAAGATAACCAATCTTATCTTGACTACCCCAGAAATTTCGGCCCTGTTTATCGGGCTATTGAGGGATTTGATGGAGTTGCAGCCGACGCAGGGGGTAGAGGAGTGGCTTTCTACGCTCCCTCACCATTAACAAAAGACATCATTTGGGAGGAAAATATTTCCGCAGGAGATATGCGCAATAAAAAACATAACATTAGTAGAGATATCTATTATAACGATCCTAACTACCCTGATCTTTATCAAAAACAGGTTCCACAAGAGGTGATAGATGAAGTAAATGAAGGAAGAGGATGGATATTTCCGATATTTTATAAGCTTAACACCGACAAGTTTATTGGAGTAGAGCAAGGTGAAAACAGGAGTAATATCTTTCGTGATAAATATGCTATACGCTTACCTGAAACCATTCTACTCAGAGCTGAAGCCTATTTTAGAAAAGGTGAGCTACAACAGGCAGCAGAGGACATCAACCTTATAAGGTCTCGTGCCCAATGTGAGTTTTTGGTCAGTCCACAGGATGTGGACCTGGATTTGATTTTGGACGAAAGAGCAAGAGAGCTATACGTTGAAGAAAGCAGATGGAATACTCTGCTGAGAATGAGAGGGTCAGTGGCTGTCGATCGCATTCGAGAATATACATTGCATCCTGAATTGATAAACTCTTTAAACTTCGATTATAATTTGTGGCCCATTCCACAAAGTACAATTGACAGGAACAAAGATGTGAAAATGGAACAAAATCCCGGTTGGGAAAGATAGAATATTCAAGGTCAGACATATGATAGTTTTCTCAAAAAAAATTTTACTGCTATTCATCCTACATCTTGTCTTTTTCCATGCATATGCCTATGGAACCAAACAAAATGATAGAAGAAATTTAGCAAAATCCGATACCTTAACTCATTCCTTCAAATCTCCTTCTACTAAATATGGAGTAAACTGTTGGTGGTGGTGGCTCAATGGAAATGTTGATAAGGAAGCTATTACCAAGGATTTGGAAGCCATGAAATCCCGCAACTTCCAAGGTGCAATGATTTTTGATGCTGGAGGGCATAACCAAAGAGGAAATAAGGACATTCCTGCAGGTCCATTATTTGGAGGAAATGAATGGAATGACCTATTTGTTTTTGCCTTGGAAGAAGCAGAAAGGTTAGGCTTGACTATTGGTTTTAACATACAGAGTGGCTGGAATTTGGGTGGACCTAGGGTAACTCCCCAGTATTCTGCCAAACAGCTTACCTATTCAGAATTAGTGGTTTCCCCAGACCAGGATAGTCTGGTGCTGAAGCAGCCAAAAAGTCGAAAAGGTTTTTATGAAGACGTTGCCATATTAGCATTTCCGATAAGTGAGGACTTCAAGTCTGCATCGCCTATTTATGATTTGGATTATAAATTAGGTGTCCACGAGCTGGGAGGGTCTGCTCCAGATACTAGGTTCTTACTGGATAATACGATGAGAAACCCCAGAGATTCTGCTTTGGCTATCCCATACAAGGTAAAATTGAAAGAGGTAAGGAATATTTCGGGAACATTGAAGCCTAATGGTCTTTTGGATTGGAAGGTCCCGGAAGGTAAATGGGTTATACTACGCATTGGGTATACGTGTACAGATGCAGAGGTATCCACCTCCAGTGGGGCATGGCAAGGAAATGTGTTGGACTATATGAGCAAGGAAGCCTTTGGGTTTTATTGGGCTGACGTGGTAGACCCCATATTGGAAGCCGCTGATGGACATGTAGGAAAAACCCTGAAATTTATGGAAACGGATAGCTGGGAATGCGGAGGAATGAACTGGACTACTAATTTTGATCAAGAATTTAAAGCATACCGAGGGTATAGTCTGGACAGGTATCTCCCCATCATAGCGGGTTATGTGGTGGAAGATATGGAAACTTCTTTATCATTTTTAGCTGACTTCCGAAAAACTATAGCTGACTTAGTGGCCAACAACCATTACGCAGAATTTCAGAAGCGTGCTCACAAAATAGATATGGGCATTCAGCCTGAGTCTGCTGGTCCTCATGCAGGACCAATGGACGGTATAAAAAACTATGGATTCAGTGATATTGTAATGTGTGAATTTTGGTCCCCTTCTCCTCATCGCCCATTGGAGAACAACAGGTTTTTTGTGAAACAAGCCTCATCCGCTGCACATATTTATGGTAAGAAAATCGTAGGAGCGGAATCATTCACGACTATTGGTCCCCACTGGAATGATGAACTTTGGCATGATCAAAAATCAGCTTTTGACCAAGCAATATGTGCTGGCCTAAACCGCGTTTATTTTCATACATTTACAAGCTCTCCTTCATCCATGGGAATGCCAGGACAGGAGTATTTTGCTGGCACCCATATCAACCCGCAAATAACTTGGTGGGACCAATCAAGTGCATTTATTGATTATATGCATCGCATACAGTCGGTGGTGCAGGACGGTGAATTTGTAGCTGATGTCCTTTATTATTATGGCGACCATATCCCTAATATATTTCCTTATAAACGTGCAGATCCAGCAGGCGCTAGGTTTGGATATGACTACGATGTTACTGATGAAACCATTTTCTTAAAACTAAAGGTGAATAAGGGAGAAGTGGTAGTGCCTAGCGGCTTGTCCTATAAAGTGTTAGTTCTGCCAGACCATAAAGTTTTGTCTTTGTCAAATTTAATGAAAGTTAAAAGCTTGTTGGAGGAAGGTGCTACCATCATAAGCCAAAAACCAGATAAAATGGTTAGTCTAACTGGTGGAACAGAAGGAAAAGAGGCTTTTGAATCTATTGTTTCTGCTATTTGGGGAGATAACATCCCTTTAAAAGGGGAAAAGAAAGTAGGAAATGGCACCCTCGCCTGGGGATGGACAGCAAAAGATTATTTACGTAGCAAGGGAATCACTGAAGATTTCGGAGTAGATAAGTACAATGAAAACAATGTTGATTATATCCACTATACGTTGGATAAAAAGGAGATTTATTTTGTGACCAACACCACTACCCAACGCATTTCTTTGAAACCTCGATTTCGAGTAAAAGGAAAACAACCAGAAATTTGGAATCCAATTTCGGGTGAAATAATGGAGGCTAAAGCATTTCGGCAAAACAATAACCACACCACTGTCCCATTGACCTTAGATCCTTATGGGGCTGTTTTTGTAGTGTTCAATAAAGAAACCACCATAAAACAAGGCGAAGAACATAGAAACTATTCAGATTTTCCTATCCTACAATCGATCACGGGAAGTTGGAATGTTTACTTTGATCCAAAATATAAGGGGGAAGGAAATGTGGAGTTCACAACTCTTCTAGACTGGTCTGAACACCCTAACAAGAAAATCAAATACTACTCAGGACCAGCCGTTTACAAAAAGGAGTTTAAACTGGATTTTATCCCACTCAAACAAGAACGATATTATCTCGAGTTAGGAAGTGTAAAAGATGTAGGCATAGCTGAGATCAACATGAACGGTAAAAATAAAGGCATAGTATGGACGAAACCATTCAGGGTCGACATTACCGATGCAATACGTAATGGTAAGAATACATTGGAAATAAAAGTTGTTAACTCATGGTTCAATAGGGTGGCTGGAGAAGAATTGGAAGAAGTCATCGATCCATATACCAACACCAATATAATGTTGATCAATGACTACAGGGGAAATCCACGGGAAACCATACCATTGGAAAAATCAGGACTGCTTGGCCCTGTAAGGATTGTAAAAGAGTAGGTGTATGACTTATAAGTTGCTTATTTTATAAGTGTATAATTAAGAAATTATGGTTCTATATAATTTACGTTGGGTGCTGAATTAATTTGTAATGGTCTATTGTTCCAATTAATGCTTTTACTAAATTCCCCCTTTATCTAATACAGGTTTATCAATCATAGTAACTTTAAGTAGATTTCAAATGCCCGACACATACTACTCTGTCATCAAGGGAACTGGTAAGTATATCCCTTCAAAGGTGATTAAAAATAAGGACTTTCTAAACGCTCAATTTTATAATACGGATGGAAAAAAGCTCGCAAAAACCAATGAGGAGATTATAAGGAAATTTCAGGAAATAACAGAAATAGCAGAAAGAAGATATATCGAGGACGATTATGTCACTTCTGATATGGCATTTTTTGCTGCAGAAGAAGCATTGAAATCAGCCTTATTGGATAAAGAAAAATTGGACTATATCATTGTAGCCCACAATTTTGGTGATGTCCTTAAAGACAACCAAAAATCGGACATGGTTCCCAGTCTGGCATCCCGAGTAAAATATAAGCTTCAAATCAAAAACCCTGACTGCATCGCTTATGACCTTCCCTTTGGCTGCCCTGGTTTGGTACAGGGGCTTATCCAAGGAGATTACTATATCAAATCCGGTGATGCAAAAAACATCCTAGTAATCGGCGCAGAAACGCTAAGTCGGGTTTCCGATCCACATGACATAGACAGCATGATCTATTCCGATGGAGCTGGTGCCATTATCCTTCAGTCACAGGAATCTGACTCACCCGTCGGGATACTTACCCATAAAACCCGGACAGACACCCTGAATGAAGCAATGCTGTTACGAATGGACTTGTCTTATAATCCAGATTACAAAGATGATACCTTGTTCATGAAAATGAATGGGCGTAAACTGTACGAATATGCCTTGAATACTGTTCCAAGTTTGGTCAAGGCGACCATAGATAAGGCAGGGTTGGACATCAGGGATATCAAAAAGGTCCTTATCCATCAGGCAAATGCCAAAATGGATGATGCCATACTCCACCGGGTCTTCAAGCTATATGGTATGCAAGAAGATCCGAGAGAGATTATGCCCATTACCATCAGTAAACTGGGCAACAATTCTGTGGCAACTGTACCGATTTTATTGGATATGCTGCTCTGTGGGGAGATAGAACGACACCATATTAATTCTGGAGACCATGTGATCTTCGCCTCCGTAGGTGCCGGCATGAATGTCAATGCGGTCTTATATCGATTTCCTTAATCTGGCATTTATATCCTACAGGGATTGATTTGACACATTCAGCGCAGGGAATATAAATCAGGAAAATAGTGCCAGTATCCTCATAGTACATATATTGGTAAATTATAAAAATGACTATCCGTGATTTTGCACGTAGTGGAATAATTATATAATATGATTTCGAAAGTTAAGGAGGTCCCTTGGTGAGACCGGTTTAAGAAAAATGAGCAGGCCGTTAAGAAAGTGAATTAGCTCGCGTCGTGGAACAGCGAGATCCATTCATTTTCAGGCCGGAGCATTTTTCTTAAATTAAATTGGGTACCGTATTGCCCTCACAGGAAAGCATGTTCTACCCAATTTAAAGATCTCACCACTGGACTAGATTTTTGGTTCTTTTCATCAATGGAAAAGAACGGGAAAACAATTTATCAATATCAATTAAGTTTGGCTACGTGTATGATTCCGGAGACTCATAATTATAAATTGGAATGAGGATTCAAGCCAAATAAAATTCACCAATAATTTTTGATATTCTCTTATCATACTAACTTTGTAACTACGTACAAGACTTTAGGGGTGTTCCGATGATCTATCGGGACTGAGACATACCCTCCGAACCTGATCCCGGTAATGCGGGCGAAGGGAAAAGTGAAGCGTCCTTCCGAGCGATTATCTTCATTCCTGAAGTTTTTTTATTCATTTACAAAAATTGAAATTCTTATGAATTTTATCCTAAATGGTGAGCCAATAGTGCTTACAGAAAGGGAATTGTCTTTGTCAGGAATGCTCCAACAACAACAAATCGATGCCAGTCGAGGCATGGCTGTGGCCGTCAATGACCAAGTCATCCCCAAATCCAACTGGGACAATTACCACCTCTCAGAAAACGATCAAATCCTCATCATCAAAGCCACCCAAGGCGGGTGAGGGAAAATACGAAGGTAGCCCTTATCAGCTGTCAGTCTCTATAACTTGAGTTCGATTTGGAATTCGTCTCCGCACAGTGGTAGGAGCATGTACCGTTACGCTTAGCGCTGAACTTGAGACCAGAAAAGGGGCTGTCTGATGCAGACAAAGCCCTGCCTGGTTACCTGTGTCCAGTATTGACCAACTTCGGGAATTAGGTTGATCATCGCTGGTAGGGTAGCGAAAGAAGTCGAAAATACAGGCACTAGAGCACAGTGTAAGGGAAATCTTTCAACGATACGATTTTCATATCTTCTAACCCTCATTTAACATTCAAACTTTACACCACCTTACTAACATAAAACATGAAAACGCTCAGTCAAGAGAACATCAAGTCTTACATTACCACAGACCCTTTTCCAAACTCCAAAAAGGTCTATGTAGAAGGTAACCTACACCCTATTAAGGTCGCCATGAGAGAAATTGCATTGCACGATACAGTCTCCCACCTGGATCGCCATGAGACAGTAGAAAAAAATCCTCCGGTGACAGTCTATGATACCAGTGGCCCCTATACCGATCCTAACGCACATATAGATGTGAAAAAAGGACTCGAACGACTTAGGGAAGAATGGATCTTGAACAGTGGCGATGTAGAGCAGCTCGAAAAACTCACTTCAGCATATGGACAACGACGATTGGACAATCCTTCGCTGGACAAGCTGCGTTTTGATTTGGTGAAAATGCCTTATCGTGCCAAGTCAGGAAAAAATGTCAGCCAGATGCATTATGCCAAAAAGGGCATCATCACTCCTGAAATGGAGTACATCGCCATTCGTGAAAACCAACGCATCGCCGAGCAACAGGAGCTTACAAAACAACATCCGGGTGAGAACTTTGGTGCAAATACCCCGAAAAACATGATCACACCGGAATTTGTACGGGATGAAGTGGCCAAGGGAAGGGCCGTGATCCCAGCTAATATCAACCATCCAGAAGCCGAACCCATGATCATCGGGCGAAATTTTCTGGTAAAGATCAATGCGAATATTGGAAACTCAGCCATTGGTTCGAGTATCGAAGAGGAGGTTGAGAAAGCCGTTTGGGCATGTCGCTGGGGAGCGGATACTATCATGGATCTTTCTACGGGGAAAAACATCCATGAAACCCGCGAGTGGATCTTGCGCAACAGCCCCGTGCCCATCGGTACGGTGCCGATTTACCAAGCATTGGAAAAAGTCAATGGCAAGGCCGAAGACCTTACCTGGGAATTGTTCAGGGATACGCTTATCGAGCAGGCCGAGCAAGGGGTGGATTACTTTACCATTCACGCTGGTGTACTGCTCCGATACGTTCCCATGACCGCAAAAAGGGTCACGGGCATCGTTTCCAGAGGTGGTTCTATTATGGCCAAATGGTGTCTTTCCCATCACAAGGAGAATTTTCTCTATACGCATTTCGAGGAAATCTGCGAAATCATGAAAGCCTATAATGTGACTTTTTCACTGGGAGATGGACTGCGTCCTGGATCCATCGCCGATGCCAACGATCCAGCTCAGTTTGCCGAGTTGGAAACCTTGGGTGAGCTTACACAGATCGCCTGGAAGCATGACGTGCAGACCATAATCGAAGGTCCTGGGCATATTCCGATGCACATGATCAAAGAAAACATGGATAAGCAGTTGGTCGAATGTGGGGAAGCACCGTTTTACACTTTAGGCCCATTGACCACGGATATTGCTCCTGGTTATGATCATATTACCTCTGGTATCGGAGCTGCGATGATTGGTTGGTATGGTTGCGCGATGCTTTGTTATGTAACACCCAAGGAGCATTTGGGCTTACCAGAAAAGAAGGATGTCAAAGACGGTGTCATCACATATAAAATCGCTGCCCATGCGGCAGATCTGGCCAAAGGTCATCCCGGAGCGCAGCACAGAGACGATGCCTTGAGCAAAGCCCGCTTTGAGTTCCGATGGGAAGACCAGTTTAACCTTTCCTTGGATCCTGATACAGCCAGGTCCTTCCATGATGAGACATTGCCCGCAGATGGCGCCAAAATCGCCCACTTCTGTAGCATGTGCGGCCCCAATTTCTGCAGCATGAAAATCACGCAGGATGTGCGGGATTATGCCGATAAAAATGGGCTGGACAGTCAAGAAGCCATAGAGGAAGGCATGCAGAAAAAAGCTGAAGAATTTACCGAAAAAGGAGGGGAAATCTATCTCAACCAATAATGCGATATATTCTGATCAGTTCCCCTGAGGAAGTAAAGGAAGAAATCCAAACCATGGTCCAGCTGCTGGATCATGGTCTTTTCCGCTTGCATATCAGGAAACCTGACTGGTCAAGTGGCCAAATAGCAAAATTGATTTCCCAGCTACCACCTGAATATTATCCTAAAGTTTCCCTTCATGGCCATCATGAATTGATTGGGGAATTTGGACTGGGAGGCGTGCATTATAAAAGCAACCAAAAGATCTTGCCATCATCAAAACTGGTCAGCAAATCTTTTCATCAATTGGAATCACTGCAAAAAACGCCTCATAATAAACTGGATTATGCATTTATCAGTCCTATATTTGATAGTATCTCCAAGCCAGGATATTTCCAAGCTTTTGCTGCGGATGAACTTAGCCGATGGATGAAAGAAACTAAGCCTTTATTGCCTTTTCAGGTGTTTGCCCTCGGAGGTATAAGCCCTGAAAAAACGGACTATTTGGACTCTTTGGGCTTTGACGGCGCTGCACTATTAGGAAGTATCTGGAAAGGAGAGGATACCGCATCCCGATTAAAGTTATTCTTTAACCACAAACAGCAACCCTAATGATAACCAAGATTCACAAACTGCAATTTATCACGCCCAATTTTGACCATCCCGAAGACTACCTGCAAGCAATCAGACAATATTGTGAAGCTGGGGGCAGATGGGTCCAACTAAGGATGAAAGATTTTCCGAAACCTGTAATCCTAAAAACTGCTTTTAACGCCAAAGAAATTTGTGAACGGTACGACTGTAAACTTATCATCAATGACCACCCTGAAATTGCATTCAAAATAGGCGCTACAGGAGTCCATGTCGGCAAAGAAGATAAGGCCGTCTATGATATCCGAGAACGGTATGGGAATAAATTGGTGATTGGTGCTACTGCAAATACTTATGAGGACATCATGGAAGTAGCTAAAGAAGCCGACTATATCGGATTGGGACCTTATCGCTTTACTACTACAAAAAAGAATTTAAGCCCAACACTAGAGAATACTGGTTACCAGCGTGTTATGGACAGGTTGAAACTTAAACATCCCTATTTGCCAGTTATTGCAATAGGTGGCATTTTGCAGGAAGACCTATCTTCCCTGAAGGAAACAGGTATTTATGGAGTGGCTGTCAGTGGGCTTTTGCACCAATCCAAAGTACCAGATCAATTAATTAAAAAAATTCTAAATACATTTGACTATGTTGACTATTGCCAATAAGACCTTTTCATCGAGGTTATTTACAGGAACAGGAAAATTCCCTACTTATACCTCCATGCAGGAAGCTTTGGAGGTATCTGAGTCGGAATTAGTCACTGTGGCACTGCGAAGGGTAGATGTCAAAGACAAAGACGACGATATGTTGGCGCATTTATCGCATTCGCGCATCAATTTACTTCCGAATACTTCTGGCGTCCGGACAGCTAAAGAGGCTGTATTTGCAGCTCAACTGGCCAGGGAGGCGCTGGAGACCAATTGGGTGAAGCTGGAAATCCACCCTGATCCCAAGTATTTGTTGCCTGACCCTATAGAAACCCTTAAGGCAACCGAAGAGTTGGTAAAGGAAGGCTTTGTGGTACTGCCTTATGTCCATGCCGATCCTGTGCTTTGTAAAAGGCTGGAGGAAGCAGGGGCAGCGGCAGTAATGCCTCTTGGCTCTCCAATTGGCAGCAATAATGGGCTCCGGACCTTGGATTTTCTGAAGATCATCATCGAGCAGAGCAATGTGCCAGTAGTGGTAGATGCAGGACTGGGAGTGCCCTCACATGCTGCCCAAGCCATGGAAATAGGCGCCGATGCGGTACTGGTCAATACAGCCATCGCCGTAGCACAACGCCCAGTGGAAATGGCAAGAGCTTTTAAAATGGCCGTCGAAGCAGGTAGAATGGCCTATGAATGCGGCCAAGGTGCTATCAGTGCCCAAGCAAATGCAAGTAGTCCATTAACAGAATTCTTATCTTATGAGTGAATTTAGAGAGCAATTATCTCAATTTCCACCAGAAAAAGTGCATCAAGCTTTAACCAACGTCACGGCTGAAAGGGTAGAGCAGGCCTTGGCCAAAAAAGAAAGAAACCTCGAAGACTTCCTGGCCATGGTTTCTCCAGCAGCAGCTCCCTACCTGGAAGTAATGGCGCAAAAGAGCCGTCAATTGACACTGCAACGGTTTGGTAACAATATGCAACTTTTTGCCCCGCTTTATCTTTCCAATGAATGTCAAAACATCTGCACTTACTGTGGATTTAGTCTGGACAATAAAATCCCGCGCAAAACCCTTTCGGACAAAGAAATCATGAAGGAAGTAGAGGTCCTTAAGGGAATGGGCTTTGAACATATTCTCATCGTAACGGGTGAGGCCAACCGAACGGTAGGCGTGGACTATCTCGAACATGCCATTCAACTGATAAAGCCACATTTTGCCAATGTCAGCATGGAAGTGCAGCCACTTGACCAAGATGAATACGAGCGACTCATCCGAAGTGGACTGCATAGTGTGCTGGTCTATCAGGAGACTTATTATCGAGACACCTATAAAATCCACCACCCAAAAGGAAAAAAATCAAATTTTGACTATCGGCTCGAAACACCCGACCGACTGGGTAGAGCAGGGATTCATAAGGTGGGAATTGGCTCACTGATCGGCTTGGAAGACTGGCGGGTAGATAGTTTTTACACCGCAATGCACTTGCGTTATTTAGAAAAGAAGTATTGGCAAACGAAATACGCGATCTCTTTTCCTCGCTTGCGGCCATTTTCGGGAGGACAGGAGCCCAAAGTGGCCATGAACGACAAGGAGTTAGTGCAGCTTATTTGCGCATATCGATTGCTGGACCCAGATGTAGAGCTTTCCCTGTCCACTCGTGAAACGGAAAATTTCAGAAACCATGTGATCAAGCTGGGCATCACTTCCATGAGTGCAGGATCAAAAACCAATCCTGGAGGCTATGCCGCTGGCAAAGAATCGTTGGAGCAATTTGAGATTTCGGATGAGCGAAGTCCTGATAAAATTGCAGGTTTATTGAAAAACAATGGGTATCAACCGGTTTGGAAGGATTGGGACCCTGTTTTGCAAGATAGTTTTGGATAAAAAACAGGCAGTCTTGGCAGATCTTTTGCACCAAATTAGTCAAAGGTCAAAATGGCCAATAACGATTGTTAACCCAAAATTGTACGATTATGTCTATAGTGAAGATTATTGAAGTTATCGCCAGTTCTGACAAAAGCTTTGATGATGCCGTCAAAAATGCGGTCTCCGAAGCTTCCAAAACGGTAAAGAATATTAAGTCCGTTTATGTAGAAAACATGAAAGCCAACGTGGAAAACAACCAAATCGTTTCTTACGGGATAAATGCAAAGGTTTCCTTCGAAGTAAATTGATCTTTGGAACTTTTGTTTCCCTATTGCCCTTTGAAAAGGTATATTAATAGTACCATTTCAAAGGGTTTATTTTCATTCATCATTTTCAAAATCAAACAATAACATGAAATCACTGACTTTTAGCAACGGGGACAACATGCCCATCTTAGGTTTGGGCACTTGGCAATCCAAACCAGGAGAAGTATATAAGGCGGTTTTAAAAGCCATCGAAGTAGGATACCGTCACTTTGATTGCGCATATATTTACAAAAACGAAAAAGAAATAGGGGATGCCTTTGCCAAGGCTTTCGCCGATGGAATTGTAAAAAGGGAGGATATTTGGGTGACTTCAAAGCTTTGGAATGACTCCCACAAACCAGAACATGTACAGCCTGCGCTAGAAAACACCCTCAAAGATCTTCAGCTGGATTATTTGGACCTATACTTGGTGCATTGGCCATTGGCCCTGAAACATGGTGTGGAGTTTCCAACATCCGCTGCTGATTTTGAAAACCTTGATCGTATCCCTCTTACTGAAACTTGGGCTGCTATGGAAGCTATATTGGAGACAGGAAAAGTAAAGCACATTGGTGTTTCCAATTTTAAAATCAATAAACTTAAGGAGGTTCTGGCCAAAGCCAAAGTAGCACCAGAGGTCAACCAGATCGAGATGCATCCATTCTTGCCGCAGCAAGGACTGGTGGACTTCTGCAAAAATGAAGACATCCACCTAACCGCTTACGCACCACTTGGCGCGGCCTACAGGACCAAAGGAACCGATGGGGTAGACCTCCCGATTCTATTGGAACATGAAGTCGTTAAGTCCATTGCCAATAAACTCAACGCCTCACCGGCCCAAGTAGTATTGACATGGAACATGCAAAGGGATATATCGGTGATACCCAAATCAGTAACCCCTTCAAGGATTGAGGAAAACTTTAAGTCAAGTGTATTGACCTTGAGTCAGGACGAGATGGATGAGCTCGATCAACTCGAAGGTCCCCATCGCTTTACGGATGGCAAACTGTGGACTGAGTACAACAGTCCTTATGAACTAGCTGATTTCTGGGAGGAATATTCCTGAGCTGCTTCAACCTCGTTGAGTTAATCAGTGGAAGCCAGTATCACCAGAATCACACTGACTAAATGGTATTGAAACAAGGTTAAACCCGGAATATCCATTAGCCTATCTGTTGCGACCTGAAACTGCTTCAAAATCAGCCGTTTCACTTTAGTTTTCGGCATAACCGTAGCGGTGCTACGCTAATGCCTCCAAACTAACTGATTTTCTTGCAATTTCAGCTCTCACTACGATTCCTAACGCATAATCCGGGTTAAACCAAAAATTTCTCACGGATGTCACAAAGTGTGATTTCCGTGAGAAATTTCTTTTTATAATCCCTAATGGGAAGATTTTAGCCCAATTTGGTATCCATGGTAATCTCTGTATTAAATAGCGCAGAAACGGGGCAATTTTCTTTGGCCTCTTTAGCCGCTTTTTTGAAATCGTCCTCGCTGATATCAGGAATTTTTGCGCTGAGGTCCAGGTGTACATTGGTGATCTTACCGTCCTCCATGGTTACTTTTGCGGTAGTATCGATGTTATCAGCAGTAAAGCCCATTTCATTGAGCACAAAACTCAGCTTCATCGAAAAACATCCTGCATGGGCAGCACCCAGCAGTTCTTCAGGGTTGGTACCTTTTCCGTCTTCAAAGCGTGACTTGAAGGAATATGGTGTCTTGTCCAAAACAGTGGTTTCGGTGCTGACGGTGCCTTTGCCTTCTTTTCCACTGCCTTTCCAGTTGGCTGAAGCATTTCTTGAAAATTTCATGTTATTAGTGATTTTTTGGTTAAAAACTATGTTTATTATTGAAGCAATCTTCTTACCAAGATACTTAAATCCAAGCATGAATAATTGCCCAGACCCAAATTAACTTAAAGTAATCAATTTATCGTCAGGTATTTTCCACCTTTCCTGCGATACCGTAACTTTGTAGTATGACAAAGCAGGATATCAGTAATAGGGAAGATGTGGAAAAACTCGTACATACATTTTATGGACAAGTGAGACAGCACCCCAGTTTAGGGCCGATTTTTAACGGTATCGTGACCAACTGGCCAGAACACCTAGAAAGGTTATCGGATTTTTGGGAAATGATCTTGCTACAATCAGGGCCAGGCAAGAATAAATTCAATCCGCTGAAAGCGCACAAAGAGGTGGATCAGAAAACAGGGCAGGGGCTCAGCCAAGTACATTTTGGCAACTGGCTGGAGCTGTGGTTTACCACCTTGGATAGGTTATTTGAGGGAAAAGTAGCCAATCACGCCAAAGAACACGCCAGAAACATGGCCAGTATCTTGTTTTTGAGGATTTATGAAGCACGGGACCGGTAGCATTTAGTAGCGTATAGCGCTAAGAGCAAACAAGAAAGTTAGGTTTGTGCTGGGGATTCGCCTCGGCATTTTCTGCCATTATATCTCCATACTTGACATTATTCCCATATCTTTCCAGAATTAAACGGGACTTTTACACGGTGAAAATCTTAGCCATAGAAGACGAAAAGGAACTCCTGAAAGCGATGAAAAGCTCGCTAGAAAAGGAACAGTATGTAGTGGAAACAGCTGAGGAATACCATGAGGCGCTGGATAAGCTGTTTGTTTACGACTATGACTGCATTTTATTGGACATCATGCTACCAAACGGTAGTGGATTGGAAATATTGGAAGAACTTAAGAAGGCAGGCAAAAGTGAAAATGTCATCATCGTTTCTGCCAAGGATTCCCTGGACGATAAACTGCGGGGCTTGGACTTGGGAGCCGATGACTACCTCACCAAGCCGTTTCACTTGGCAGAGCTGAATGCCCGCGTCAAGGCCGTATTGCGCAGAAAGCAGTTGGACGGAAAAAACACCATCGAAATTGGCAATGCGGTGCTGGATTTGGACAACCGGGAGCTGATGATTGGCGGACTGGAAGTGACGCTGAACCGTAAGGAATTTGATATCCTAAATTACTTTATGCTCAATAAAAACCGGCTGGTAAGCAAAACAGCCCTTGCTGAACATGTCTGGGGAGATCATACCGACCAAGCGGATAATTTTGATTTCATCTATTACCAGATCAAAAATCTCCGGAAAAAACTGCAGGAGGCTCAGGCCAATTTTGAAATCCAGGCGGTGTATGGAGTAGGCTATAAGCTTGGTGAACCATAAACCCGGAATATGCATTAGCCTATCTACGCCACGGCGCACAGGTGTTGCGACCTTAAACTGCTTCAAAATCAGCCGTTTCACTTTAGTTTTCGGCATAACCGTAGCGGTGCTACGCTAATGCCTCCAAACTAACTGATTTTCTTGCAATTTCAGCTCTCACTACGACTCCTAATGCATAATCCGGGTTAAAAGGATGCTTTGCCCTATGAAAAATTCTAGAACCAATATAACCAGATACCCACTAACTAAACGGCATTGAACCCGGCCTAAACCCGAAGTCAAAGCCATAGAATCCCAGTAAAAGAGCAGTTAATGAAATTACTGAACCAATCGCTCACTTATCTTTCCATTTCCATTTTGCTGATTGTCAGCCTGTGGTCGGTGGTTTTTTATGTCAATATGCTGGATGAGATCTATGACAGCATTGATGATGGCTTGGCCAACTATAAGCTACTGATCATCAACAAGGCAGCGGAAGACAGCACTATATTTTCAAAAAATGAATTTGGCGAAAGTAATTATGCCCTATGGCCCATCGATAAGAGCGAAGCCTTACAGGTAAAAGACAGCTATAAAGATACGCTGATGTACATGCTTGACGAAGACGACAAGGAGCCGGTAAGGATGTTGACAACGGCCTTTGAGCATGAGGGGCAATATTATAAGTTAGAGGTGATTTCTTCCATGGTCGAAGAAGATGATCTTATCGAGGACATGTTTTGGGCGATTTTTTGGCTTTACCTATTGCTGATCATCAGTATTTTGTTTGTCAATAATATCATACTTAAGAAAGTATGGAGGCCATTTTATAGTTTTTTGGAACAAATAAAGGCCTTCAGGGTCAATAAGGCCTCACCACTTCCGACCATGGAAACCCGAACCAAGGAATTTCTAGAACTGAAGCGTTCTTGCGATCAGCTGATCAACCATACATTGGATGCTTACGCCAACCAAAAGCAATTCACCGAAAATGCCGCGCACGAGCTCCAAACACCCCTTGCCATTATCACCAGTAAGCTTGAATTGCTGTTGGAACAAAACAGTATGGAAAACGCTGATGCAGCAATCGCTGCTGAAGTACTACAGATCACGGCAAGACTGACGCAGCTAAACAAATCACTTTTACTACTGAGCAAGATCGAAAACAAGCAATTCTTTGACAACCAAGCGATTTCCTTCAAAGAGTTGGTCGAGCAAAGCATGATCGACTTTGAGGATTTTGCTTCCTTCAAAGAGGTGCTGGTCAAAATGGAAGCAAGTCAAGAAGTAACCGTTACCATGGACAGGATGCTGGCCAGTACCATGATCAATAACCTGATCAAAAATGCCATCATCCACAACCAAGCAGGAGGAGAGGTCATCATTCAGCTACAGCAAGGGAAACTTATCATCCACAATACGGCCACCGATGGATCGCTGGATGCTGCACAAATTTTTAAGCGCTTCTACAAAAATGGCCAGAGTCAGCAAAATACTGGATTGGGGCTATCCATTGTAGAAGCCATTTGCCATCTTTATGGCTTTGGTATAAGCTACCAGCATATTGAAGGGAAGCATGGGTTTTGTGTTGATTTTGGGGTGTAAGAAGAGGTATTTGGGAGATTAGGTTTTTCTATTGACCTAAAAAACATCTATTACTTAAAGCTTTAAGTAATACAATATAAATAACTAATTATCAAAGTTATAAATTTAATTTTATAGTTTATAAGAGTTCCTTTATTCAATCCTGATCCTATTTGCTGAAAAAAATAAGGTATTAGCTTACCAGTGATTTATCCCCTAGCATCAAACGAACTTTAACAGACTTTTTTCCATCCTATTCAGCGATTCCCAATTCTTTCCATATTCGAACAGTTGATTTGTGGTATAAACAAAAAAAGATTATACCCATGAAAAAGCACATCTTATTATTTATCGTAGCTGGAGCATTTACCGCTACCTTGGCCAATGCTCAGGACATTGCCCAAAAACAAGTTCCTTCTGTAATCCTGAACAAATTCCACAGCGATTTCCCTGATGCCAAGGACATGGAATGGGAAATGAAAGGCGCACAGTACCAGGTGGAATTTGAAACAGGGTGGTGGACGGAGCATGAAGCTTGGTATACTTCAGAAGGAGAACAAGTGAAGCATATAGAAGAAATCGCTACCAAAGATCTTCCCAATGCCGTCCAAAATACTGTTTCCAAGCAATTTGAAGGATATGCTATCGATGACTCCAAAAGGATTACAGAAAATAACAAAAGCATTTACCTGCTGGATTTGGATAGCCGGAGGCAAGACTGGGAAGTGCTGATCGACCCAAGTGGCCAAGTAGTCAGTCAAAGAGCCGATTAAGCAACGCATATGAAACGACTACTTTTTCTACTGGGAATGTGCTTAACACTTAGCACATCCCTAATGGCACAGAAAGCTGAAGATAGTCATCAAAAGTGGTATGAAAATATCCACATTGGTGGCTATCTCCAAGTGCGGTACAACAAGCTTTATGAAAGCAATTCCGATTTAAATTGCGAACAATGCGATGAATATTGGGGTGCAGAGGGTGGGGGACTTTCCATCCGAAGGATGCGTTTCAAAATTTATGGACAAATCAGTCCCCGCGTGTTTTTATATTTCCAACCGGATTTCTCAAAATCTGTGGGTGAAAATATCCACGTAGCCCGCATTAAAGATGCGTACATGGATATTGGATTGGATCCGGAAAATGAATACCGACTGCGCATTGGGCAAAGCAAAGTGCCTTTTGGCTATGAAAACATGCAGTCGAGCAGTGATCGACTACCATTGGACAGAAATGATGCCCTGAACAGTGGCGTTAAGGATGAACGGGATTTGGGAATATACTTTTATTGGGCACCAAAGGAAATCAGACAACTGATGAAAGCCCTCAAGCCTTATAAGCATTCGGGGGATTTTGGAGTCTTTGCCCTTGGTATCTATAATGGGCAAACGGCCAACCATCCGGATGAGAACAATTCTTTCCATGTGGTATCACGGTTTTCTTATCCTATCCAACTGGGCTCAGGGCAAATCATAGAACCGGGCATCCAAGCGTATTCAGGGAAGTATGTCCTTCCCGAAGTAAGTGATGGCGTAATCGCCAAAACCAATCATGAATACATCGATCAGCGAATGGGAGGTTCTTTAGTCCTTTATCCAAGGCCATTGGGTATCCAAGCAGAGTACAACCTGGGAAGAGGCCCCGAATATGACCGTACTACACAATCAATAAAAGTAAAAAATCTCCAAGGTGGCTACATCACAGCATCTTATTTTATGGCAGTTGGAAAACAGCAGTTTATCCCATTTGTCCGGGTTCAGCATTATGATGGGGGCAAAAAACACGAATTGGATGGCAGAAGTTATGTCGTTACTGAGACAGAAATGGGCATCGAATACCACCCTTTTGAGCATTTTGAATTGGTAGCGGTGTACACGATGGCAGATCGACAGTATGAAGACCAAGAACTATCCCATAACCATCAGGTCGGAAACTTGATAAGGATCCAGGCACAAGTGAAGTTTTGAGGAAAGAGGTAAATAGGATCAAAATTTGAGCGAAGAGCAAGTTGTGAGAGATGAGATGAGCCTAGAGATAGGAGACAGTCAAATGATAAAAACGAGAACGGTTGTACCGAGGGATGTGCCCCGGTACGACTAACATTGAGTCTCTGACTCAATAAAAATATATTATAATTAATTGATTTTCAACATTTTAAACAACTTATAATAAAATCAACCTTAACCCTAAAAAGGGTACACCTTCAGGTCAATTCCCCACAGAAGCGGCATGATGTAGTAAACAAATAAAGTAATGAAAAAGATGGAAAGAATATTCATCCAAAGCCCCGCTTTGGCCATGGCAGGAATGGTCAGGTAGCCAGAGCCAAACACCACTGCATTGGGCGGCGTGGCCACTGGGAGCATAAAGGCACAGCTTGCAGCCATCGTGGCGGCTACCATCAGCCCATACGGATGTACACCCAAGGCCAAGGCAACAGCCCCCAAAATAGGCAGCAGCATGGAAGCGGTGGCTACATTGGAGGTGATTTCGGTGAGGAAATTGACCGAAGCAACGATGATCAGGATAAAGACCAGGAAGTGGATCCCTTGCAGTGCTTCAAAATGGCCTCCCAGCCAAGCTGCCAAACCCGTTACCTTAAAGCCTGCAGCAAGCGAGAGTCCACCTCCAAAGAGCAATAAAATGCCCCAAGGGATGTTTTCAGCCGTCTTCCAGTCCAACAAGCGCTTTTTTCCCCGTGCTGCGGGAATCATAAACAAGGCAATAACGCCTGCAAGAGCAATAATCGTATCATTCAAAAAGGGGAGGAGGTCTTGCAATAAAAACACCCTACTGATCCAGCAAAAACTCACCAACAAAAAGACGATCAATACACGTACTTCGGGTTTGCTTATGGTTCCCAAGGCAGTTAATTGGCGTTGGATTTCAGCTTTTCCTCCAGCCAGCGTCATATTTTTGGGGAAAGGATAAGCTACGCGCACCAAATACCACCAACAAATCCCCAGTAAGCACAACGAAATAGGCAAGCCCACCAACATCCATTCCGCAAAACCAATCTCAATACCATAAAGTTCTTTTACGATGCCCACCAAAACGATATTCGTAGGTGTCCCAATAATCGTCGCCATACCGCCAATAGAAGCGCTATAGGCAATTCCAAGCATCAAGGCCTGACCAATCATCGTATCAGTCACTTCATTTTGGGTGATGCCTTCAGCGAGTTGGTTGACCACCGCTACGGCAATGGGCAGCATCATAAGGCTAGTTGCGGTATTGGAAATCCACATGGACAGCAGGGCAGTGGCCAGCATAAATCCCAAGACGATAAAACGCATGTCGGTACCGATCAAGCTGATGATCGAAAGGGCAATGCGCTTGTGAAGGTTCCATTTTTCTATGGTCACGGCGATCATAAAACCTCCCATATAAAGCAATACCTTAGGATCTGCATACGGTGCTGCCGTATCATCCATAGGCAGCGCACCTGTCAATGGCAACACCAACAACGGCAATAAGGCTGTAGCGGAAATCGGAATGGCCTCAGAAATCCACCAAATGGCCATCCAAATAGCGAGAGCCATCACAGCCAAGGCTTCCTGTGACAATCCTTCAGGACGGAAAAACAAAACAATCAACAAAAAAGCCATTGGCCCCAGCACTAAACCGGAACGCTTCCACAACATATTATTCATGAAGTCAGCAAGGATAGTTTTTTTGCCAAGCCACAAAAGAAACAGGGCCTTAGCAGTAGATACATTTATCCAATAATAATAAATCTTAAGGAGCTTTTACGTGCATTAGGAAAAATTGTGAACAACGGCGAAAATAATGTAGCTGTCTAACAGCATTGATCTTTCTGGATGGATCAGTAGATCGAGCCAGTATCCAAGCAGTACCCAAGGCCATACCTTTATGATCAAGCTTTCTGTTAGCCATTTGATCTACAAAGTATGGAAGAGAGGAGAAGATCAAAAGCGATAGAACATGCTGTTTATGAGAGTTGGGTTTTCTTTATTTAACATAATGTAAATTATATAACAATAATTAATTATCTATTTAACATATAAAATATTATAACTACATAACCCCATTTAGGACAACACCACCCTAGACTCCGAGTACAAATCAAATACAGCTACCAATGCATCTTGGCCGGTGTTATTGGGGTAACGTTCGTACTCGTTCCATTCCTCGCGCTCTTCGATGTAGGCTGGTTGGTAGATTTCCTCCATCATATTCCAAATAATCAAAAGGTAATTGTAACTGATTTTCATTTCTCTTCCTTGCTCCAACCAAGATTGAAAAAGTTCTTCGTCAAGTGCTTTAGGATAATCGCTGCTGTCAAACATATAATGTCTCTATGAAGGTTGATTTGGCCAGAAAGTTACTCAAGCCAATTTATAGGACAAACTTAATCCACATCAAATCCTACACATTAACCCCAGTTAGTAGCCTATTTTGACGGTGGATAACATAGAAAACTAGAACATATGGAAGTTTTCTTTTAGTGGATTTAGGTGTTGGAATTATAAATATCAATAAAAGCACTATTAAATACATTTTTAATTGGTTAAAAATTTTGGGCAATTGAGCAATTATTCTTTTTTTTAACTAAAGCTTATAAAAATGGCCGGAAACAAAAAAGCCCTAATCCGTTATATTACCATTGACAAGTGCCTTAGGGACAGCAATCGTCGTTGGACACTGAACGATCTCATCACGGCTTGCTCTGAGGCAATGTACCATTATGAAGGTGTGGATAAAAGGGTAAGCAAAAGGACCATCCAAATGGACCTACAACATATGCGCAGTGAAGAACCTGGCTATAATGCTCCCATCGTCGTTTCTAAGAAAAAGTTTTACAGCTATGAGGACCCTACTTTTTCTATCATGGATACTCCACTAACTGAGCAGGACTCCCAGCAACTGACGGAAGTGGTGGATATATTAAAGCAATACAGAGATTTCACCTACTTTCAAGGAGTAAATGGACTTGTGCAGCAATTGGAAAATGAAATTTTGACCCTAGGTCATTCCGATCCGTCTTCGGTGATACCTGCTATAGAAAATACGCAGAACGAAGTGGAAGACATAAATAAGCAGTCTCCCCTCCTTCTAAATGAACAAAGACTGTCTGCATTGGATTGGAAATTACGTGAGAGAGGATCGTATATTTTTCCTCCTATTTACACCCAGAACGAAATTAAACTGATCACTGAGCACATCGACAAGTACCTGTATGAAAACAGTACAAATAACTCGTCTTCGTTAATTCACAGCCTATTTCAAAAAATACCTGAATTATCCCCTTTGATTTTCAATAAAAACCTGACAACTATTCTAAATGCTGTGGATATTGACTTGTTTGTGATGAAAGCTGCTGTAGTCGACACCTTGTCACTTGGAGACCAACGCGCTAACAATTGGCGCGAAGACATCACTATCAATGTAAAAAACAGTACACCAATAGCAGGATATACAGACTGGCGTGAATGCGATGGTTATTATAATGTCCGTCCTCCTGCCAAATTATTAAAACACGGCTTGGTCATCAGGATCCATTTAGAGGAAACGATCGAAGAAAATGGTGCATTAAGAATCTTGCCAGGCTCCCACAAGAAGAAATTGATTGAAGATGAAGTATATTCACCACCAATTAACCGGTTTCCTGCGATTGCGGAGGTGAGTTCAGGAGGCCTTCACCTGATGAAACCGTTACTGGTACACAGCACTTCCTATAACGAGATGGGAAATTCGGCAAAAGTTATCCACATCGCACTTAACTCCCTGAACCTCCCCCGTGGCCTTGATTGGGCCGAAAAGCATGAAATTGGGATGGAACGCAGTTACCACTGATGCGGCAGATAAATCGCTGATATTCTCATAAACGGCGGCTGAGCGAAGCCGAAGCCAACGGAGCCGAAGCCAAATGACCCCAAGCCATAAAAACCAAAAGCCCAAGGAAAAATCCTTGGGCTTTTGCGTGGACAGATGAGCTGCATCTACCTTACTTGCAGTACTTTTCCACCGCTGCTTCAGCAGCTGCATAGTTCAGTGAAGCGGCTTTTTCAAAGTCCGCACAAGCACTGCGTTGTTTTTTGGTGGCATACTCCAGCACGCCACGATAATAATATGCCTGACCAAAATCCTTATCTTGTTCGATTGCTGCGGTATATTCCTTCATAGCTTCTTCGGTACTTCCTATCTGGTGAAGTGCCCTGGCTTTCATGAAATAGGCCATGGCGGGAGCACCGGGGGCAGTTGTAGCATATTCCGCATACAACAGCGATCGTTCGTGATTACCTTCCTTTTGATAGACATTGGAAAGTGCCATGAGAAGTTTTACATTCTTATCATCCAGCTTAAATCCTGCCTCAAAGTCGGCTTTTGCACTCTCTAGGTCGCCCAGCTCCTCATAAGCCCGACCTCTGCTGTAGAGTGCTTCCACATCTTTGGGCTTAGTGGCCAAGCGATCTGAATAAGCAGCTATCGCTTCTTGGTAGCTTCCCTGTTGGAAGAGTGCATCCCCTTTGGATTCTCCACTATTTCCACATCCCGAAAAAAGGGCTGCACATACGCACAGCCCCATAAATGATCTTTTTAGCATAAACATATTTTTATTAAGTCCATTTGATAGCTGCCGCTATGGCGCTATTCGGTGTTCCTCCGCGGACCTATACGGCTACGTTGTTTTCACGCAATGCCTCATTTAGTGAGGTCTTGCGATCCGTAGACTCCTTGCGCTGTCCAATGATCAAGGCACATGGCACCTGGTATTCTCCAGCGGCAAATTGCTTGGCGATAGATCCTGGGATCACTACTGATCTTGGAGGAACATAGCCTCTATATTCTTTTGGCTCATCACCAGTAACGTCAATGATCTTGGAGCTGGCTGTCAAAGTGACTCCGGCACCAATAACAGCTTCTTTGCCCACACGGACACCTTCCACGATGATTGCCCTTGATCCTACAAAGGCTCCATCCTCAATGATCACGGGAGCGGCCTGTATAGGCTCTAGTACGCCACCTATTCCCACGCCACCGCTAAGGTGTACATCTTTGCCGATCTGGGCACAAGAGCCTACTGTCGCCCAAGTATCCACCATCGTGCCACCTTCTACATAAGCACCGATGTTGACATAGGAAGGCATCATTACCACTCCACTTGCAAGAAACGCGCCATATCGTGCCACTGCATGAGGAACCACCCTCACTCCTTGCTTGGCATAATCAGACTTAAGGGCCATCTTGTCATGAAATTCAAAAGGCCCTACTTCGATAGTGCGCATTTTTTGGATGGGAAAATACAGGATGACAGCCTTCTTTACCCAGTCATTCACCTGCCACTCGCCATCTTCCAATGGTTCTGCCACACGGAGCTTACCTTTGTCCAATTCTTCGATGACCGTTTTGATGGTGATTTGAACATCCTTTTCCTTCAGCAACTCCCGGTTTTCCCAGGCGTTTTCGATGATAGTCTTTAATTCCATAAATTTTATATTAGATTCGCTCTTGTTAAGCACATCACGTTGTACATGAAAAAAACCAATATTGTCATTGCTTCAATATTAAAGCCTCTTACCGATAGTAGGGCTTTTTACAAGCTGGCAATTTCACTTCGTGAAACAAATAAATACCACATTAACATCATAGGATTTTTAGAAAAAAATCCGCCAAAACTGGAAAATATTGAATTTACTGCAATCTTCGACAAGGACCGGTTGCACCCTACACGACTGCTAGTGCCTTTTAGGTTTTTTTCACAGCTGCTCCACATTCGACCGAGCTTAGTTATTGTTACCACCTACGAACTCCTCTTTCCTGCCTTGATCCTAAAGCCGTTTGTGGGATATAAACTAATCTATGATTTGCAGGAAAATTACGCTAAAAACATACGGCATAACCGGACTTTGAGTAAATGGCTCAGGTACCCAGCGTCGGTATATATACAAATTGTGGAAAAAATCGGCAAGCCCTTCGTGGATCATTACTTCATGGCAGAGCAATGTTATCCACAGGAGTTTCCTGATATCAAAAATTATACAGTACTGGAAAATAAGCATCATGGAAATGTGGATAACAAACCTAGTTTTTATCTTCCGACAACGGCGATTAAATTTATCCTAACAGGAACCCTCACCAAGGTCTATGGCATCGAAGAAGGCATCCAATGGTTCAAGCGCCTAAAGTCGCATTTTCCACAGGCACAATTATCCATAGTAGGTTATGCCCCGATGGCTGACTTCAGGTCAAAGATCAGGGAGCTTTCCATCAACTCACCTGATATACACCTTCAGCTCAGCGACCACCCCCTCAACCAACAAGTCATTATTTCAGCCATGAAAGAGGCTGATATCCTGCTTTTGCCATATCGGTGGCTACCCAGTATTTGGTCCAAAATCCCGACCAAAATCTATGAAGCCCTGGCCATGAAAATCCCCATGATCATCCCGGAAAATCCATTGTGGATAAAGTTAATAGCGCCTTATCCAGCAGGTACAGCCGTGGACTTTTCCCAGCTAAATGCTGGTCAACTCCGTACCATGATTGCCCAACAACAATTTACCCAGCCAGTAGGTGAAGAAGTAACATGGGAAAGTGAAAAACCAAAGCTCCTTCAGCTTGTGGAAAAGTTGCTCGGACAATAATCAAATCGGTACAAATAGCCCAAACACCTTGGAAAAGAGGTTTATTGCTGAAAGTGAATGGGTGAATTTCAGTGTTTTGACCCGGGTTCTAAGACTTAGAGAAAGTAACGTAAAGTAGCTAAGTTATAGGAGAACCACATTAGGCACATAGGGCACAATAGGGAATTCCTTAATCAGTTTACCCTGTACTTTTAGATGGGTTCTTTACTCCAACTGGGGGAACGTAGCGAGAGCCTTATAAACCCGCAAATCACATCCTACGCCCTGTCAGGCACTAGGCAGTTTAGACGAGCCTGCCCTTGGCTTTAGACTAGGCCGCAGTGCATGTTCCGACAACCCCATTTATGAACAGGTGAAAATGAGGGATTTCAGTATCCTGTCCCAATGAATGTTGGGCAGTATTGAAGAGTCAAGATTATAAACCCGTCTCTGTACGGTTTTCCTTCCCTATCCACATCAATTTTCCACTTATTACTTATCCACATTTTTGGAATGTGTAAACTGGGAGGCTCATTTTGGAAACGCTGTCCATTTGGCCTAATGGTAAAAATACGGCTATGTGGATAAGTTGTCAAGTAACTGTTATTCAATAATATAGATCATAATTTAGACATAAACGTAATTTATTTTTAGCTAAGACTAAAACCGTAATCACATATCGAAATCAGTTATCCACAGGTGATTTAGGTTTTATTGAAATATTTTTTTAGTATTACCTAAAAACCATATATTTGTATTTATAAACTTTAGAGAACAGAGATGCTATCATTGACATACGCAGAAGAGAATTATTTAAAAGCCATCTACCATTTGTCAGAAGGCGGTCAACACAACGTATCCACCAATGACCTCTCCAAAGAGATGAAAACCAAACCTGCCTCGGTGAGCGACATGCTTAGAAGGTTGTCCGAAAAAGCAGTGATCAACTACCGGAAATACTACGGCGTCACCATCACAGAGGAAGGCAAAAAATCAGCACTTCAGATCATTCGTAAGCACCGTCTCTGGGAGGTCTTTTTGGTAGAAAAATTGATGTTCAGCTGGGACGAGGTACACGAAGTAGCGGAGGAATTGGAGCATGTCAAATCCAACTTGTTGATCCAGCGTTTGGATGACTTCCTTGGCAATCCCAAATATGACCCCCACGGCGACCCCATCCCTGATGAATACGGCGATGTAAAAGCCCGACCGAGAATGCCCCTGAACGGACTTCATATCAATGATGGAGGACAGATCGTAGCAGTTAAAGACAGCAGCGCAGCATTTCTGCGTTACTTGGATAAAGTAGGTGCCTATATTGGCGCACGGATCAAGATCCTCGATAAAGTGGAATTTGATGGATCATTGGAAATTTTGGTTGACAATAAAAAAAACTTGTTCATGTCCAAGGACGTTGCAAGTAACATCTTAGTCATACAAACCTCATGAGAATACGGATCTTGGTGCTGATAGGCCTCGTCCAGCTCAGCGCATGTAAATTCGACAAAGACGGGGAAAGGGAAAAATTCCATATTACGGCCACTACCAACATCATGGCCGATGGTGTGAAGGCGCTTGTAGGCGACAGCGCAGTAGTCACGCCCATCATGGCCGTCGGCGTGGACCCACATCTATACAAAGCCTCCCAACGGGATTTGGATCTGCTCTTTGAAGCAGACCTGGTGGTGTACCATGGGCTGCACCTGGAAGGGAAAATGGTGGAAGTCCTTCATAAGTTTTCACGTACACACCCTGTCGTCAATGTAGGAGCTACACTCCCCCCTACTCTACTGATCTCAAGTCCGGATTATGCCAATACCGTGGATCCCCACATTTGGTTTGACGTGCATCTTTGGAGCATCGCCATGCGTAACCTCAAAGATAAAATCATCGAAAGGAAACCAACATGGGAGCCTTATGTCAATGCCAACTGGGAAAAGTATAAGGCCCAACTCGATGAGCTTGACCAGTATAGCGCCCAAAAGGTCAAATCCATCACCAACCAAGGCCAGGTGCTGATCACTGCCCATGACGCCTTTTCTTACTTTGGCAAAGCTTACCAAATAGAGGTAAAAGGGCTCCAAGGACTGTCCACACTT
This sequence comes from Echinicola strongylocentroti, assembly GCF_003260975.1. Classification (NCBI taxonomy): domain Bacteria; kingdom Pseudomonadati; phylum Bacteroidota; class Cytophagia; order Cytophagales; family Cyclobacteriaceae; genus Echinicola; species Echinicola strongylocentroti. The sequence goes on from NZ_CP030041.1 coordinate 63,386, forward strand.
AGCGAACCGGGACTGAACGACGTGTCCAGTTTGGTCAACTTTATAATAGAAAAAGACATCAAAGCCATATTTATAGAACAATCCATTTCTCCTCGGGCCATTAAAGCGGTGGTAGAAGGGTGCAGGCGGAAAGGACATCAAGTAACACTTGCAGGTCCACTCTACACTGATAGCTTGGGAGACCCTGAAGGCCCTGCGGGGACTTATGTAGGCATGGTAAAGACCAATGTGGATGAGATTGTAAATAACCTGAAACAGCATGATACAACAAATAGAGAACCCGGCAGTTGAGGTCCATGACCTGATGGTCAGTTATGGCCAAAACCCGGTACTATGGAATATCGACCTTACCTTGCCATCAGGAGCACTGATAGGTATCTTAGGGCCAAATGGCGCCGGCAAATCCACGCTCATCAAGGCCATCATGGGCTTGATAGAAGCCAACAGCGGTTATTCAAGGTTGTTTGACCAAGAGTTAAACCAAGTCAGAAACAGGGTGAGCTACGTCCCTCAGCGTGAGTCGGTCGACTGGGACTTCCCCGCTTCCGCATTGGACATTGTTATGATGGGGACCTACCATCACTTGGGACTGTTCAAAAGACCCGGAAAGAAGGAAAAGGAATTGGCCCTAGCGTGTTTGGAAAAAGTAAACATGAAAGCATTTGCCAAGAGGCAGATCAGTGAGCTCTCCGGAGGCCAACAGCAAAGGGTGTTTATCGCAAGGGCTTTGGCACAGCAAGCAGACATCTATTTTATGGATGAGCCTTTTGCCGGGGTGGACATGAGCACCGAAAAAGCCCTCGTAGAGCTGTTCAGGGAAATGACTGCCAGTGGCAAAACAGTAATCGTCGTCCACCATGACATCTACTCTGCTGGCACCTACTTCGACTGGCTGATCATGCTCAATATGCACTTGGTGGCCTCTGGCCCGACCAAGGAGGTGCTTACCGAAGAGCTATTGACCAAAACCTATGGTGGCAAGTTATCCACACTCACCGATATTGGAGAAGTGATCAAGAAAAGTGACTTCAACCCATTAAAGAGCTGATATGGAAGAATTCATCTATTTCTTTTCCTTTCAGGATCCTAACGTCCTTATGGTCGTCACAGGCATCGTTTTGCTGTCCATTAGTACTGCCATGGTGGGGACATTCACCTTTCTGGACAAAAAGGCATTGGTGGGCGACGCCATTTCACATGCAGTTCTTCCCGGGGTCTGCTTGGCATTTATGCTTTCGGGTAGCAAAAATCCTTATTGGATCGTTTCCGGGGCTTTTGTTACGGGTGCCTTGTCCACCTATGCCATCACTTGGGTATCCAATTACACCAAGCTCAAAGAAGACACGGTCATTGCTTCAGTATTGTCGATATTCTTTGGCGTAGGGATCGTGATGATGACCCAGCTGCAGCAAACCGGAAATGCCTCCCTTTCAGGCTTGGACCATTTTATTTTTGGCAATGCCATTTCCATTGTCGGTCAGGACTTATGGGTTTATGGCTTTTTGGCTTTGGCCATCATCATAGTGATATTGCTTTTTTATAAGGAATTCCAACTTATGGTGTTCAATCGGTCTTTTGCAGAAAGTATTGGACTTCCGGTCAAGCGACTTGAATTTTTGTTTAATTCACTCATGGTGCTGGCAGTGGTGACTGGCATCCAGGCCATTGGTGTGGTGCTAATGGCGGCGCTATTGATCACCCCTGCTGCTGCCGCCAAATTTTGGACCAATCGTCTTAGCATAATGCTCTTGATCGCGGTCATCTTTTCGGTGATTTCCGGCATTGTCGGTGCCTATATTTCATTTGTGCTGCCCCATATGCCCACCGGACCTTGGGTGGTCATCGTACTTTCTCTGATCGCCTTTTTATCGTTTTTCTTCTCCACCAAAAAAGGAATCCTTACCAAGTGGATTGCCAAAAGAAATTATCAACGCAAGATCCATCGCGATCATATTCTAAAAGCGCTGTTTGCCGCCAATGAAAAAGGTAAGGAAGGTCTGGCCACTCCAGATGTCCATGCCAACTTCCCCGGAAAAAGCTTTAGGACGCAGTCTGCCATCAACAAATTGGAAAAAAACAATTATATCACCGAAAGTCAATCAGTCATCTCACTAACCCAACAAGGACTTAAAGAAGCCGGTAGAATCGTTCGGCTACACCGTTTGTGGGAGCTGTACATGACCGAATACATGAACATCGCTCCTGATCATGTTCATGACAGTGCCGAGAAACTGGAGCACATCATCACTCCTGAGCTAGAAAAACAATTGGACAAAAACTTGAACTTTCCCCAAGAAGATCCACACCAATCCATTATTCCACGAGACCAAGATAAATCATGAGTTTTGACCCAAATGCATTTCTGATCATCACCACTGGATCCATGATTGCCATTTCATGTGGGTTGTTGGGGGTTTTTCTGATGCTCCGCAAAATGGCCATGACTGGAGACGCCATTTCCCATGCTGTATTGCCTGGAATTGTCATTGCTTTTTTGGTATCGGGAAGCCGTCATGGACTGACCATGGTCATTGGTGCAGGACTGGTGGGGATCATCGCCACGGTATTTATCGAATACCTGAGCAATAAAGCAAAACTACAATCTGATGCTTCCATCGGGATTACATTTACTTCACTCTTTGCGATCGGTATCATCATGATCACCTTTTTGGCCAATGAAATCGACCTTGATCAGGACTGTGTGCTGTACGGTGAGATAGCTTATGTGCCCATTGACTTGTGGATCACTGGGACAGGAAAGATCATGGGGCCAAGGGTAACCTATCTTTCCCTGATCAATATGGTGTTGGTAATTGGCTTTGTCACCGTGTTTTTCAAAGAGTTAAAGATAAGCACCTTCGATAAGGAATTTGCCGCTACTATAGGCTTAAGTACTGTCGGGGTGAATTATGCCTTGATGGGCATGGTGTCCTATACGACTGTCAGTTCTTTTGAAGCGGTGGGAGCTATTTTGGTGGTAGCGCTGATGGTCGTGCCACCCGCCACCGCTTATCTCTGGACAAAGAACCTTTACAAACTGATCCGATTGACCGTAATCTTAGGAGTTGTTATTTCGTTTTTGGGTTATTACTTAGCGTACTTTCTCAACAGCTCCATAGCTGGAGCCATGGCTACGGTAGCAGGTTTTTTCTTTTTTACGACTGTCATCCTGCAACACAAGCAAATTCCCCGAATTAAGAAAAAGCTGGCCAAGGCCAAACCATCTATTAAATAAAAACCAATATTATCCCGGAATATGCATTAGCCTATCTATTGCGGTCTGAAACTGCTTCAAAATCAGTTGCTTCGCTGCTGTTTTCGATTTCACCATAGCGGTGCTATGCCTCAATCTCCAAACAGTCTGATTTTCTTGCAGTTTCAAACCTCATGACGATTCCTAATGCATAAACCGGGATTATTGACCTTTGTTCAATAAATAAAGTTCTACTTTGTTGACTTCGAGTAAGTGGCTTATAATCAGCATAGTAAATACTGTCAAGTTAATTAGTTATTCAGACCATATACTCCGCAGTACCAAGGCAAACTCATCTAGTGTATACCTCGGGTTTAGCCCGGTTTACTCTGTTTGAGCAGTTGGGTATCCTTTGTCGATCCAGTCTGTCTTGATGTTGTTTAGAATGGCCAACAATTTATGCTGATTAAAGCCCAGGTCATTTAGTGCTTTAAATGCAGGCCTCACATTGGGGCATTTTTGTAACGGGCAGCAACCACAGTAAATGATAATTTCCTGATCTTTGTCCAGCTTCTCCACTCGTTGGATCAATTTATCAATATTCTTTCCATCTTGCCCAGGCCCAATATCCACAGATCCCTCGATCACCGCTTCCGGTCCCACACTGAGTAAAACAGGGATAGTTTTATCGTCTAAACGCATCTGCTTATTCAGCTCATATGGAGAGACCATTTGCTTGGCAGTCCAAGGTTCTTTTGTCTGGAAGCCAAAAACACCTATCAAAATTATTAAGGTAGCTAATGCTATTGTTTGCGTATTTTTCATGATATAGGTCCGTTATCAGTTGTAAACATACAGTTTCCGTGTGAAAACTGCAAAATCCACTGTGTCTAGATGCCTAGTCCTCCATAACAGTTAATTTAACCCGAGGATTGGGCAAATAAGGATTGTTTTTTTGTTCTGCATGATTTACCATGTGTTGCTGTAAATACAGCTGCTTGAATTAAATTGATATTTACCAATAAAAAATAGACTTAATATATGTTAAAAATATAAAAACATGATTAATACATACCTCATTGGAACAGTCATTGCGTTATATCACCTGAATTGATAAATAGATTTGTAACCAAAACCACAGTAACCATGAAAGATCTAAAGAACAAACGTGTCGCAATTCTAGCAACCGATGGGTTTGAAGAAAGCGAATTGACCAGTCCAAAATTTGCACTTGAAGAAAGTGGCGCCGAAGTAGACATCATATCGCTGGAAGAAGGCAGGATCAGAGGCTGGAAAGATGGCAACTGGAGTTTGGATATTGGAGTGGACAAGGCCATCACGGAAGCGTATGATGGTGATTATGATGCCTTGGTTTTGCCAGGCGGAGTGATCAACCCGGATAAACTAAGAAGAAACCAAAAGGCCATTGAATTTGTCCGTTCCTTTTTCAGGACCCATAAGCCTGTAGCGGCTATTTGCCACGGACCTCAGGTGTTGATTGACGCAGAAGCTGTTAGTGGCAGAAAACTCACTTCTTTCCATTCAATCAAGAAAGACCTGGAAAATGCAGGCGCAAAATGGTTTGATAAAGAAGTGGTAGTAGACCAAGGACTGGTGACCTCAAGAAGCCCTAGCGATTTGGAAGCTTTCAATAACAAGCTGGTCGAAGAAGTATATGAGGGATCTCATATGCAACAAACCTTATAAGAACCACATGTGCAACGGGAACCCGGAATATGCATCAACCGGGATAAAAATGTAACTCGTAAAGAAGCGTACTCTCCATAAAGGGTACGCTTCTTTTGGTTTAGGTGACATGGGCAAATGACGGATCAAGCGGAAAAGCTAGGTGCTGATAGAACGCTGATGACGCAGATGATTATGATTTGCACTGATTTTTTCTTTAAATGGAAAAGCCAAGTAGCATAAAAAAAGCCCTGAAAGGGCGTAACACCCTTAGCCATGGGCAACGCCCATGGTGAACATCAAAATAATCTTCTGGTTTTAGCAGCAACCATCTTCCTAGCGCTTATAAATTCACGCTAAAACCCAATACACACCAATAGCACTTTTTTCAATGATCAGTAGGGAAAGAAACTCAAGTAAGTGTGTCGAAAATTATTCCCCAGAAATATTGCTTGGTCCCAGATTGCCATGAAGTATAAGGCATCATTAAACCCGGAGTTATTCCAGTTTATTCTTGGTAAAAATGTTGTTTTTTTCTTCAGCCAAAAGAAAAGCAAAGGGCTTGGTACTTTCGCTTAGCTCAAATATCCTCCTCAAAATCGCCAAACTCGGTATAATGACTATCATACCGGAAATCCCCCAAATAGCTCCGCCCAACAACAGTCCAAGCAAGGTGATAAAGGCATTTAAATTGACATTTGCCCCTACGATTTTAGGAGTGAGAAAATTACTCTCGACCAACTGGATGATGGTAAATAGAATGACAATGATAAATGGTGAAAACATCGAATCAGAAGTCAACATGGCATAGAAAAAAGGCAAAATAGCCCCCAGAAAAGGCCCTAAATAAGGAATAATATTCAAAATAGCCGCAAAAAGCCCAAAAAACAAGGCATGCTTGATCCCTAGAATATATAGTGCCCCGGTATTCAATACAGCTAAAATGGCCATCACCTTCAATACGCCAATAATATAGCCCTGTACCATTTTTCTAATGTTAAAAATCTCTCCTTTTACTTCATCTTGTTTCTGGTCTTTAAAAAGCTGTACCAAAAAATAAGTTAAATGACGACGGTAAATCAGCATAAAAAAAACAAACACCGGCGTCAAAACCAGTCCCGTGAGCGAACCAATGGCGTTGAGCAAAACCGCTTGAATGCTTTGGTCTCCAGTTTGTAAAAAACTCACTATCTGTCCTTTATTGATTCCATTTTCCAGGCCAAGATTCACTCCCAATTTATTGGTGAAAAAACCATTCATACTGGCAAAAAACTCATCGGCCCGCTGCCCTACATCACCAAGGTCTTGACTTACCCCTTTGATCTGTAGTACAACGAGGGTAACAATAGCACCAACAATGATAAGTCCACTGAGCAAAGAAAAAAGTGCACTTAAGGTTTCTGGAACCTTCCATTTTTCAAGTTGCTCACAAAGTGGTGTCAGCAAGATCGAAAGCAAACCGGCTACCATCAATGGCACAAGTAACTTTTTACCTAAAATCATTATAAAAACGATGGTAATGATCAATAGTAAAACAAAAAGTACTCTTAGAAACGTAGGTATATGTAATTTTTGCATAGAATAAATGTATAACTTTAAAAACTTAAAAGTACAATAACAGTGCCTATACCTATTATATTTATTTTTTACGTAATTAAAGTCAAAGGTTTTATGGTTAACAACATAGGCACATAGAGCACAGCAGTAACCTGTTGTTCCTGCAGCTGTGCTGCGGAACCACGAAAATTGAGTTTTTAACTCACCACCACTTATGATAGCTGCTTTTGGGGAGATGCCAAATGTAGTTGAACAACATAGACACATAGGGCACAGTAGAAAAGGCTGCCACAATTGGCTGCTAGTTGTAAAACCTAAAAAAAATCAGTGAAAATCAGCCTGATCAGCGTTATCGGCGTTCCATCATTAGTCAAAAAATCTATGTTTTCTATCTTCCTATGTGGTTAAATACAATACCATCTCCAAGTAATTATTGGTTAACAACATAGACACATAGGGCACAGTAGAAAAGGCTGCCACAATTGGCCGCTAGTTGTAAAACCTAAAAAAATCAGTGAAAATCTGCCTGATCAGCGTTATCAGCGTTCCATCATTAGTCAAAAAAACCTATGTTTTCTATCTTCCTATGTGGTTATCAAATAAGTTAGCTGTTTTATGTTACTTTTTCGATGCCTTAGAATCTGGGTTTAATATATGTAGGCGGCCACCAATCCTTCTATTGAAGAATAATGGGTAAAAGCTCCATTAATAGTCATCCTCCAATAGGAAATTTATGTAAAAATCATAAAAACGTAACATTATTTAGAACCAAGCTAAGTTTTGATTAAAATTCTGAAAAACCAGAAATTTGGATTAGTTTTGTAGCCAAATTTTAAAAACACAATGAAGAAAAAGTGGAAAGTCGCCTTCGGGACAATTATTTCAGCATCTTTAGCAGGGTTATTTTGGCAAGTAGAAGCTCCAGCAGCAGAAAATTTCGCTTCTGAAGACCAACTGGTTTTTTCGGACATTGCATGGTTACTGACAGCCTCTTGCCTGGTCCTTCTTATGACCCCAGGGCTGTCGTTATTTTATGGAGGAATGGTCGGCAAAAAGAACCTTATTTCTACCATGCTCCAAAGTTTTATCTCACTGGGCGTGGTGACCATGGTCTGGACGGTAGTGGGTTTTAGCTTGGCGTTTGGTGATCCCATTGGTATAGAGATCGATGGACAGTTATATGGTCTCATCGGGAATCCTTTCCAATACATGTTTTTTGACCAAGTGGGTAAATTGCCCCATTTGACCATTGCCAGCAGTATCCCATTTGTTTTGTTTGCACTTTTTCAAATGAAATTTGCCGTCATTACCCCAGCGATCATAACAGGATCATTTGCTGAGCGGGTTCGATTTATTGGGTATGTGTTTTTTATAGGGCTTTTCTGTGTGTTGGTTTATGCACCACTTTGTCACATGGTTTGGCATCCAGATGGATTGATCGGTGCCTATTTTGGTGTATTGGATTTTGCAGGAGGTACGGTGGTGCACATCAGTGCAGGTTTCGCCTCATTGGCTGGTGCCATGTTCATTGGTAAGCGTCGCAATCAACACCATGCCCCTTCTAATATCACCTACATCATGCTGGGAACAGGTATGCTTTGGTTTGGCTGGTTTGGCTTTAACGCTGGCTCTTCCCTAGCGGCCAACGGGACGGCAGCTGTAGCCTTTGCCACCACCACTATAAGCTCTGCCACGGCCATGATGACCTGGGTCTTCTTTGACAGGATCCAAGGTCGTAAGATTACCGCCATGGGCGCCTGCATCGGTGCGGTGGTAGGACTTGTCGTCATCACCCCTGCGGCTGGCTTCATCACGGTTCCCCAAAGCATGTTCTTCGGGTTTATCGGTGCTATTGTGTCTAATCTGGCCCTATCTGCAAAGTCATTGAAGAAAATGGACGACACCCTTGATGTATTTGCCTGTCATGGTGTAGGAGGTATTATGGGGATGATTTTGACGGCCATCTTTGCCAGTCCAGAAGGCTCCAGTTTATTGCATGGCGGTTGGGCAATCTTTGGCTCCCATATGGTGGTACTGGTAGGTGTTTCGGTATTTTCTTTTGTGGTTTCCTACGCCATCTTCTTTGTGTTGAACAAATTTGTGACCCTAAGGGTCCGTGACGAATACGAGGAAGTCGGATTGGATATCTCCCAACATGGAGAGTCCGCATAAGGGCATTTTAACTTGGTAATAAAGCATTTAACCCGGATTATGCGTTAGGAATCGTAGTGAGAGCTGAAATTGCAAGAAAATCAGTTAGTTTGGAGGCATTAGCGTAGCACCGCTACGGTTATGCCGAAAACTAAAGTGAAACGGCTGATTTTGAAGCAGTTTAAGGTCGCAGCAGATAGGCTAATGCATATTCCGGGTTTAAAGGTCACCTGGCAAGAAGGGTGACCTTTTTTAATGGAAAAGCACACCAAAACAATTTGTTTATAAAACTTGGCTACGTGCACGATTCAGGAGACTCATTTTAATGGAATAAAAAAAACAACTTATTTCACTTCCAATATAATCCTCCTGTAACTCGTCAGCTGCGGCTCTCCGACATCAGTGACTTCACAGATCAAATGAATAGACGCACCTGTCGCTTCTAATGGAACATGGATCTTGGCAATTGGTGACGTTGCATTCTCTACCTTTACCGTTCCTTGATAACCACTGATTTCTGAAAGTACCCACCATTTAAAATTCAACTTGTCTCCATCTGGATCACTTGATCCGGAAGCATCCATCGTCAGTATTTCGCCTGTTTTGGCGTTTAAATTGATCATGGAAATTCCTTCGTGTTCGTTTACCGTTACTATTGGGTTCTTATTGCCCTTTCCTGTGTTTGCCCAGTCCATCCGAGCCACAAAATTATTGAAGGTAGCTGGGTAAAAATAATCCTCATACTTTAAGCAGATTTCCTTTGCCTTACCTCTCCAATTGGTAAAGGCCTTGGTGTAGTCATCCGGCCCTATCCCAAATTCAAAATAACCTCCCCAGCCTACATGACCTGGCTTGGTAGGATCATTAAGGCCATTGGGCATCAAATGCAAAAAAGCCGGGGTATCCCCTTCAACGCCATATTTGTATTTCGGATAGACCTTGCCTAGATTGCCGTGAGTTTGGATATGCTGGGCATATTCTTCCCAATTGGCTTTTCCTGTTCCGTTTTGGTATTTCCAAGCACATTCATCCCATATAAACATTAGATCCGCTGAAAATTCCCTACGTAACCATTGATGCGAACTAATATCAAAGGGCGTTCCTGATTTGTAAGAACGATCTTGATCAGTAATGGCATAGGTGGGGATTTTTTTCAAGAATGCTTTCAGTTCTTCTTCACTCCTCTCCTGCTGCACGTCCCATATCGCCTGTGCCAAGGTATTGCCTCCGCCCCAAACAGTAATCCACAGGGGACGCTCGTCCTCTTGATCGGCCAAGTCAATGATCCAGTCACTGCCAGGTGATTGGTTTCCCTCCCCAATATGTTCCATGCCTCTTTTCTTGCTACCAAACATCGTGATACTCCTCAGGTATTCAGGACTCGGCCAATAGCCCATGTTTTGGGTAGATTCATCTTCCTTAAAGCCTTTTTGACCGCTTCTCTTCATCAAATTGGGAAGGTCTTTCTCATAAGCATCTATGGCATCATGGATCAATTGAATAAAGTCCTCCTCAGTCTCCTCCAAGCTCCAGCCAGTGGTGTAGATCAATCCTTCAATTTCGTAAAGATCAGCATGTACCAAAAGTCTCACCAGCGATTCACTATCATCTGTTTCCCAAGTGGAGACATCCGTTAAGACCACTAACCGTGGCTTTGGGGAATCTATTGACTCACGGTCAATGGATTGTTGCTGGGCAGCGCTTTCTCCAAAACTAATTAACAAAGCAAAGGCGGAAATGATGAAGAAACGTTTCATAGGGTTATTATAGGTGGTTACATGCTACTCTAGCAATAATTTATCCCGGATTATGCGTTAGGAATCGTAGTGAGAGCTGAAATTGCAAGAAAATCAGTTAGTTTGGAGGCATTAACGTAGCATCGCTACGGTTATGCCGAAAACTAAAGTGAAACGGCTGATTTTGAAGCAGTTTCAGGTCGCAACAGATAGGCTAATGCATATTCCGGGTTTATACAATATTCTATCATTCATGATGGTCCAGCATGGATAATCAACCTAAAACATGCCGTGCTAGTACTTTCTGCACATCATAAACATTGACCGATTTATTGAACTTCTTCACCATTGATGGCTGCTGCTCACCAGAGATCCAGATTTTGAGTTCTGCATCCAGGTCAAAGGTCCCGGCAGTCTCGATGCTAAACCTTGTGATGCTTTTATAGGTGATGGATTTGTATTCCACTTTTTTACCCGTCAAGCCCTGTTTGTCCACCAGAATCAATCGTTTACTGGTAAAAATAAAGGTATCACGTATCAACTTAAACCCAATCTCTAGCTCTTCCCCATCAATCAACAACTGACCGTAATCGGCTCGAAGTTTCTCAGGTTCTACGGCTCCAGCATTGCCGAGCAGCGATGAAAATATTCCCATAACGTATGATTTTTATTTCTTTCTAAATTACTGCCGTCCGAGTAAATTACGAAGATGAATATTATGCCCTCCAATTTTGATTTGGAAGGCTTTTTTATTGTGAGTCAAAAAGTACCCCTATCCGGAAAGGAACAATTCAGTTTGTATATTTTGAAGGTCCTTTTGAAATATACTTTTAAAGTAAGCTTCCGAATGAAGCAGAAACCTTTCCAGACTAATATAAGAAGATAAATTTTTTACACCACCATCACCACAGTAGAAAAATCCTCGGCTTCTTTTATCCTTTTATGGAGAACTGTAAACAGCAGGTTGAGAATCAAAGCTGTCCAGATCTGGATTTTTATCCCGTTCTCGCTGTCCGTATGGTGGTTATGTTGCCCCACCTTTTGGTCAAATTCTCGGTATAAACGATATAAAACCTATCTATTTTTTGTGAATGTATAATATAAATCCAGAACATCATCCAATAAAAAAGGCAACCGATTTACGGTTGCCAAGAGCCTCCTGTCGGGATCGAACCAACGACCTACTGATTACAAGTCAGTTGCTCTACCATCCCGATAGCTATCGGGATAAGGAGGCTTTAGCTCCCGCTATAACGCATTTTTAACTTATTTGAAATTTCCGGATATTTTCGGAGATTATCTAAATACGTTCTTGATTTACATTTTTTGAGATGCCCTTCTATCCCGATAGCTTGCTTTTCGCCGGAACATTCAATGGTATAAAAGAATTGCCAATCCGCTGCTCTATTGGTAAACGCGTCCTTAAAAGTATGGTGGTTATGTTGCTCCAACCTTTTGGTCAAATTCTCGGTATAACCGATATAAAACCTGTCTATTTTTTGTGAATATATAATATAAACCCAGAACATCATCCAATAAAAAAGGCAACCGATTTACGGTTGCCAAGAGCCTCCTGTCGGGATCGAACCAACGACCTACTGATTACAAGTCAGTTGCTCTACCATCCCGATAGCTATCGGGATAAGGAGGCTTTAGCTCCCGCTATAACGCATTTTTAACTTATTTGAAATTTCCGGATATTTTCGGAGATTATCTAAATACGTTCTTGATTTACATTTTTTGAGATGCCCTTCTATCCCGGTAGCTTGCTTCTCACCAGAACATTCAATGGTATAAAAGAATTGCCAATCCGCTGCTCTATTGGTAAACGCGTCCTTAAAAGTATGGTGGTTATGTTGCTCCAACCTTTTGGTTAAATTCTCGGTATAACCGATATAAAACCTGTCTATTTTTTGTGAATATATAATATAAACCCAGAACATCATCCAATAAAAAAGGCAACCGATTTACGGTTGCCAAGAGCCTCCTGTCGGGATCGAACCAACGACCTACTGATTACAAGTCAGTTGCTCTACCAGCTGAGCTAAGGAGGCTTATTACTCTACCATCCCGATGGCTATCGGGATAAGGAGATTTTATATTGTCTTAACTACCTAAGGAATTATCAAAAGCTTTCCTATATCCTGATAATTTCCTAGGTTAAACAAATTAATGTTTTTTGAAAAGTTTTATTTAAAGACTTCTCTCTTTTCGGCTTATCCGAAAATACAGAGCCTCCTGTCGGGATCGAACCAACGACCTACTGATTACAAGTCAGTTGCTCTACCAGCTGAGCTAAGGAGGCTTATTTACTCTACCATCCCGATAACTATCGGGATAAGGAGGCTTATTTACTCTACCATCCCGATAACTATCGGGATAAGGAGGCTTATTACGCTACCATCCCGATAACTATCGGGACAAGGAGGCTTAAATTGCTCTACGGTTCCGATGGATAATGGAATGTAAAACGTTGCTTACACTAAGCCTATCCCTCAGGGATATTACCTAAAAGGACATTTTGTGTAATTTATTATCACTACATTTTTTCAGATAAATAAGCTATGGAATAATAATTAAATAACTTATGCGCTGTCGTGATAACTAAGGATCAAAATCTGTCAATTAACATAATAAGATATGGAATGAGTTACTTTCTCATTCTCTTTTCCCTTATTGCGAGTGCAAATATATATGGATAGGTATATGATCCCAAATGATTTGGTGAAAAAATTAGGGAGATTAATATATCTCCCTAATTGCTAGTTAATTAAAATTCCCTTAAAATGGATAGTTTTTTCTTAAGCTTTTCTATTTCTTCTTCAGCTTTTTCAATTTTCTCATCAAATTGATTTTTCAATTTGTCAGCCGTTTTTGAAGATGCAAAAAACTCAAGGTTATTTTTCCATAAAGTAATATTGTTTTCCAGATCTGATATTTGTTTCCTGATGCCATGTTCTTTTTTATTGAACACTCGATCACTATTAGGATCACCTTGAATCTTGTTCAAATTCAGCCTGAATAGGAACTCTTCCCTATTTTCACCATCCGTATCAAGCTTTTCAACGCATGATTCTACCGCCTCATTGAATTTGCTTGCTATTTCTTTGATGTTTTTTCTTGGAACAAAGCCAATGGCATTGTACTCTGCCACTAACTTTTCGAGATTTTCTACTGTAAATTCACCTCCCTCTGGCAGGGATTTAATTTTTTCGCAGACTTCCTCTTTTAGCGTTAAGTTTTTATCAAACTCCTCATTGATTTCCTTGTTGGCCTGTCTCCTATTGTCAAAAAAAGTATCGCACGCTGTCTTAAACCTTTTATAGAGATCATCACGTACCTTTTCTGGAGTTGGCCCTAGCTTTTTCCAATCCTGTTGGAGCTTAATAAGGGAATTTGAGGTGTTTTGCCAGTCTGTACTGTCTTGGTATGATTCTGCTACTTTGATGAGCTCTTCAGCCTTTTCTTTGTTGATTCTTCGGATTTCATCCAATTCCTTAAAGAAAAGGTTCTTGTTATGGAAGAAATGTTTAAATGCTCCCCAGAAAGACCGGTTGATTTCTCGCCCAGATTCTCTCGGAACAGGTCCGATGGCTTCCCACTGCTTTTGGATCTCAAGAATTTCTTTTGTCTTCGCATTCCACTCCTTGATACGGTTGGCTTTGAAGTCCTTAAAACCATTGAGTGTTTGGATAAGCTCTTCCTTTTTTGTTTGGTTATCTTTAAAAACTTCTTTTTGGCTTTCATAGTAAGCCTTGCGTTTTGCATAGATCGCATCAGATGCAGCCTTGAACCGTTGCCATACTGCTTCCTGCTCATCCCTCGGGACTGGGCCGATATGCTTGAACTCCTCATGAAGTTCATTAAGGGTTTTTATGGCTGTCCGGAGGTCTTCTTCCTTATCTAGGGCTTCGGCTTTGGAACAAAGCTCCAGTTTACTTTCTAGGTTTTTCTTTCTGTCCAGCTCTTTCAGCTCAAAATAAATGCTCCTATTATCATAGAAACGATCCATAAGGGCATTATAAGATGCCCAAAGGTTCTTGTTTTGCGAACCAGGGACCGGACCGATCTCTTTCCATTCTTTTTGGATATCTTTTATGGTACTGATACTATGGGTAGTTTCCTCACCATCAACAAGTTCACGCAGTTGTTCCAGAATTTGGTTTTTAGCGTAAAGGTTTTTTTCTTTTGACTCTTCCAGTTCCTTAATTTGGGAACTTCTCCTGTTCTTGAATTCTCCATATAAGGCAAAAAACAGTTTGTCATCTTCACTTTGCCTATAGAAAAAATCATCTTCAGCACCTCCTTCTTGAACAAAACTTTTTAACGCTTCCTCCTTTTCTTTATTGAAGTGATCTTCCTCAAAATGAGTCTTAATATCGTTGACTACAGGGTCATATTTGACATAATTGCCCTTTTCCATCAGTCCTTTAAGGGCTGATAGCAATTGTTTTTTGCTGAAATTCCCGTAATCTACATGATGCTCTTCCTCATGGTGGTCATCATGATCGTGGTCATGTTGGTTCTCCTCGGGATTTGCATCTTCTTGACTTACCTCGTCCTTAGATTCATGCTGATTACCCAAATCGGTCTTTTCTACCTGTTGTTGGGTCACCTTGTTTTCTTCTGATATTTCCTTATCGTTCTCCATAATATGCTATGAGTACTTCTTTCCAAATATGCTATAAACAAAAGTAATAAATAATTTAATTTAATCTTGGGTCAATAGGATAATTTGCCAGTACCTGAAAATCTCCTCCCATATTTCTTAAAGCAACCCTCCAAAGGTCATCCGGTGAGGAAGTGAAAATAGATTCAGCATCGATATCATCACATATTATCCAGGTTTTCTCAGCAAGTTCACTTTCAAGTTGCCCACTTGACCACCCTGAATATCCAATAAAAAAACGGAAGTTTTCCAAATCGATATGGCCTGCTTTATATTTAGCGACAAATTCTTCGAAATTACCTCCCCAATATAAGTCCTTGGCAAGCTCGATGCTTCCTTCCACTACAGGTTCTCCCCAATAGATAAAATGAAGCGTATTTTGCTCTACTGGCCCGCCCACATAGACTTCCATGTCTAGAAAATCGAGTTCATCCAACAAGTCCTTTATCCTTAATATCGATAATTTGTTCAAGACAAGACCAAAAGATCCTTTTTCATTGCTCTCACACAGTAAAATAACAGACCTTACAAAATTCTCATCCTGTAAAAAGGGCTCTGAAATCAACAATTGCCCAGATCGGGGTGGTATGTGCTTGTTTTCCTCCATCAAAATATTCTCGATATCCGACTTTTAATATAGGTCAAAATTTCATAAATGCAATTACTAATAGTACTTTTATGATTATAATATTTTGATTTTATTATGGATTTAGCTTCGATTAGAACCGAATATTCACTTAAGTCTTTAGATGTCAACAAGCTGGATGCATCTCCCCTAAGCCAATTTCAAATCTGGTTGGATGAAGCTATCCTGTCAAAGGTAAATGAACCCAATGCCATGAACCTGGCCACTGTAGGGCCGGATTATAGGCCAAGCGCCAGAATAGTGCTACTAAAAGGTATCGATACTGGTTTTATTTTTTACACCAATTATGCGAGTAAAAAGGGAGAAGAAATTGCGCAGCACCAAAGTGTGGCATTGACATTTTTTTGGCCTGAGCTACAACGTCAAGTCCGGATAGAAGGCAATGCGGAAAAAGTTAGTCGTGAAATGTCTGATGAATACTTCTTGTCCCGCCCAAAAGGAAGTCAGGTTGGAGCCTGGGCATCTCCACAGAGTCAAGAAATTCCAGATCGTAGTTTCTTGGAGCTAAGGGAGAAGAAAATGCAAGCGAGATTTGTATCCGAACAGCTCAGCCGCCCTCCTCACTGGGGTGGTTATCGGGTAGTGCCTGACCGTATCGAGTTTTGGCAGGGAAGACAATCACGTTTGCATGATAGAATTGCATACCAGTTCCAAGATGGCGGGAATTGGATTAAAAAAAGACTGGCACCATAAAACAAGGAAGGACTCGCCTTCCTTGTTTTATTTCAGATCAAATAAATTTTTGACGCCTATTGTTTTTTCTACCGTATATCCTTCGCCATATTTTTTGTTGATCATATGACCAAACTCCCTGGCCCTCGCTTCCACAAAATCAAAATACTCTTTGCTACTAATGAAGCTTTCTGGTTCCTTATTATTGGGGTCGAAAAATTGTGACTTGAAGGCTTTGATACTGTTCAATTTATCTTCCCAAAATTCAGAAATATCAAAGACAAAATCAGGTTTGATATAATTATTTTGTATGTAATGATAGACATACGTTGGTCGCCAGGCTTCTTGTTGTTTTCCTTCCAGTTCAGTAGTTACCTTTCTCAGTCCGCTGATAAAACATGCTTTTGAGGCTAGAGCACCTCCCCTTCCATGGTCAGGATGTCTATCCGTAACGGCATTGGCCAAGACTATTTCAGGCCGGTATTTTCTGATGATTTTGACTACTTCAAGGTGATGGGCTTCATCATCTGTGAAAAATGCGTCCCTAAAACCTAGGTTACCCCTAGCAGAAAGCTGAAGTATCTTAGCAGCTTCTGCTGACTCCTCCAAGCGGATTTCCGGTGTCCCACGAGTGCCCATTTCGCCTTGGGTAAGGTCCAATACTCCGACTTTGTACCCCTCCTTGACATGAGCTGCGATGGTTCCAGAACACGATAATTCAGCATCATCTGGGTGAGCGGCTATAGCCAGTATATCTAATTTCATAACGACTTAATAATGTTTAGATTGATAAAGTTGTAGTAAAACACCAAAGCTTACCCAAAAAGTTTATCGGATCCTTAATCTTTGTCCTACGCGGAGAATAGATTTTGAGGAAATGTGGTTTAAACGGGTGATACTCCTCACAGAAGTACGATACCTGTTGGCTATGACGCTGAGGTTTTCACCGCTTCTTACCCTGTGGTACACCGCTTGTCTCATTTTAATGATATGTTCAAAGCTACTAGCTGTCACGGTATACACAGAGCTTTTGAGCCTTCCAACAGAAAAATCAAACAGTTCGGTAGGGTTGATGGATAATCCTTGATACCGCACCTCAAAATGCAAATGAGGCCCCGTACTCCTACCAGTGCTGCCTCCATAAGCAATCAATTCACCGGCTTCTACTTCTTGGCCTACTTCTACATTGTATTTTGAGAGATGGCCATATAGCGTTTCCAAGCCATTCTTATGCCTTACCACCAGATAATAACCATAACCATACCGATCATATGACCTCATCCGGACGATCCCGTCAAATGCACTGTAAACGGGATCTCCCCTATTCAGGTCCAAATCAGTGCCATGGTGCCACCTATATCTCCTAAATCCAAACTCCGAGTTGATTTTGGTGTGATCTAAGGGACTACTCCAATTGGTTCCGAAAAAAGGATCATATAGCTTGATATAAACTGTATCCTTAAACTCTTTCGGCTCAAAACCATAACTATCTATCCGTTGGCTGTCCCAAGAGGAATAATATTCATAGGCTGTGATCCAGATACTGTCAATTAGAATTCTTTCTGAAACTTGGGCCAGCTGATGGGTAGGTGCCCAAATCAGGGACAACGTATCTTCACTCACGGTGCTGAGCCGCCTACGGAGGTCCACTTTATCCTTGTAAATAAGGGAATCAGTGCCCCTTTGAAGATTATAAAGGTACTCTTGGACATCAAAGGTCTCTAATTTACGGGCATCAGGCACCTGTACAGGCTGCGTTTTATCCTTTTTTATAATTTTAGGAAAAATCTGTGCATGGGCTTGGGACAAGCTCATGCACAGACCAATTATTAATAAAATGACTATTCTAATGCCCATTCGTATTTATGCCAACTCTTTTTCTGCGAGAAAACGCTCCGCGTCCAGCGCTGACATACACCCTGTACCTGCTGCTGTCACAGCTTGTCTGTACACATGGTCTTGGGCGTCGCCACAAGCAAATACCCCATCTATATTGGTTCTAGTACTGCCTGGCTGGGTAATGATGTAACCTGCCGCATTCATGTCCAAATAATCCTTAAATATATCTGTATTTGGTTTATGGCCAATGGCCACAAAAAAGCCTGTTACTTCGAGTTCTTTTTCTTCACCAGTATTATTGTTCTTTACCCTGACACCACTTACTTCCTCTTCTCCAATAATTTCTTCTGTTTCTGTATTCCACAAAATCTCTATCTTGGGATTGGACATTACGCGTTTTTGCATGATTTGAGAAGCCCTCATCTCATCCCTGCGTATAAGCATATAAACTTTTTCACATATATTGGCCAAATATGAAGCCTCTTCACAAGCTGTGTCACCTGCTCCCACGATAGCTACTTTTTGGTTTCTAAAGAAAAAGCCATCACACACTGCACAAGCAGAAACTCCCTTTCCGTTCAACCTGGTTTCGCTTTCCAGACCTAGCCATTTGGCTGAGGCACCTGTAGATATGATCACGGTATCAGCAAGGATTTCATCTTTATCATCCACCGTTACTTTATGCGGGCGTTGTGTGAAGTCCACTGCTGTCACCATACCATAGCGCACATCAGTGCCAAACCGCTCAGCTTGCTTTTTGAAGTCTTCCATCATCTGTGGTCCCATGACGCCGTCTGGATAGCCAGGATAATTCTCCACGTCATTGGTGATCGTCAACTGCCCGCCTGGTTGGCCGCCAGTGTAAAGGATCGGGCTGAGACCAGCTCTGGATGCATAAATGGCTGCTGTATAGCCTGCAGGCCCAGAACCAACAATTAAAACCTTGATTTTTTCTGCTTCTTTATTCATTGACCAGTGTTTTTTGGTTGGCAAATTTTAGAATTTTAATCTTTTTAACAAAGCTTACCAACGTTAAAATTCCCTAAAAGGAAAATTAAATTCTTTATAGTAAATAGGTTTGGTAACTCTAATAAAATGTGTCAGGTGATTATATACAAAAAAAGGGGCTATAGCCCCTTTTTTCTTCAATATATTGGTCTTTATCCCAAATAAGGTTTCAACGTTTTACTTCTTGAAGTATGTCGTAATCTCCTGATGGCTTTTTCTTTGATCTGCCGTACCCGTTCTCTGGTGAGGTTAAATTTTTCACCTATCTCTTCCAATGTCATGGCATGTTCACCATTAAGGCCGAAATAAAGCGTGATAACATCGGCTTCCCGCTGTGTCAGCGTCGAAAGAGCACGTTGTACTTCTTTTCTCAAAGAATCATTCATCAACCCGTCATCTGGCTTCTCTTCGCCATCGTTCTCCAATACATCCAAAAGGCTATTTTCTTCGCCTTGTACAAAAGGAGCATCCATGGACACGTGACGACCAGAGATCTTCATCGTATCCACGACTTCTCCAGCGGTGACTTCCAGTACTTCAGCAAGTTCTTCCGGAGATGGCTCACGCTCAAAACGCTGTTCCAGCTCACTGAAAGTCTTACTGATCTTGTTCAGGGAGCCTACTCTATTGAGCGGCAACCTCACAATTCTGGATTGCTCCGCCAATGCTTGCAGAATGGATTGACGGATCCACCAAACTGCATAAGAGATAAATTTAAAGCCCCTGGTCTCATCAAAGCGTTGTGCAGCCTTGATAAGGCCCAAGTTTCCTTCATTGATTAGATCACCCAATGACAAACCTTGATTTTGGTATTGTTTGGCCACAGACACCACAAACCTCAAGTTTGCTTTTGTTAATTTTTCAAGAGCAAGTTGATCACCTTCTCGGATTCTCTTGGCAAGTACCACCTCTTCATCTGCTGTAAGTAGGTCTACTTTACCAATCTCTTGTAAATATTTATCGAGCGATTGACTCTCTCGATTTGTGATCTGTTTGCTAATTTTAAGCTGCCTCATTCAGGAATTTCTTTTTTTGTTAGGACTTACTTATAACAGATTTTTATCTTAAATAAGTTCAATTTAGTAATTGACTTGATAATTTAATCTTTATTTCCAGATTTTTCTGGTTTTGGCAAAAGTGCCTTTCTTGACAATTTGAATTTGCCCGTCTTTTTATCAACATCGATAAGCTTCACCATTATTTCTTCTCCCGGCTCTAGCACTCCATCCATGTTTTCCAATCTCTCCCACTTGATCTCAGAGATATGAAGTAAACCATCCTTACCTGGCATAAATTCTACAAACGCACCAAACGGCATAATGTTTTTCACTTTACCAGTATAAGTTTCTCCGATTTCGGGTTGTGCCACGATTGCCTTTATTCGGCTGATGGCACTGTCCATCGATTCTTGGTTATTGGAGAAGATGTTGATCTTACCAGAGTTATCCACTTCTTCTATGACTATGGTAGCTCCAGTATCTTTTTGGATTTCCTGGATTACTTTACCTCCTGGCCCGATCACCGCACCGATCAATTCCTTAGGAATGGTCATGTTATAAGACCTCGGGGTATGTGGCTTCAGATCCGGTTTCGGAGCAGCAAGTGTCTTGTTGATCTCCTCTAGGATGTGTAGCCTTCCGTCCTTGGCTTGGAAGAGTGCTTCTTTTAGCACGTTATAATCAAGACCTTCTACTTTGAGGTCCATTTGGCAAGCGGTAATTCCTTTTTCGGTTCCAGTCACCTTAAAATCCATATCTCCAAGGTGATCTTCGTCACCTAAGATATCAGACAGAATAGCATATTTGCCCGTCTCGGCATCTGAAATCATTCCCATCGCTATACCCGTAACAGGAGCTTTGATCGGAATACCGGCATCCATCAATGCCAATGACCCTGCACATACAGTAGCCATGGAAGAAGAACCGTTAGACTCTAATATATCTGATACGACTCGAATGGTATATGGGTTTTGATCCACTCCAGGAAGCACCTTTTTCAATGCTCTCATGGCCAAATTGCCATGTCCTACTTCTCTTCTACCAGGTCCCCTATTTGGACGAACCTCACCAGTAGAAAATGCTGGAAAATTGTAGTGAAGGAAAAACTTATTGTATCCGGAGATGACAGCACCATCGACCATTTGTTCATCAAGCTTCGTGCCAAGTGTACAAGTCGTTACCGATTGTGTTTCCCCACGTGTAAATACCGCGGATCCATGAGCAGAAGGTAAATAATCCACCACAGACCAAATCGGTCTAACTTCATCAAGCTTTCTTCCATCCAAACGCTTCTTCTCGTCAAGCGTTAGGTTTCTGGCTGCCTCTTTATGGATTTTCTTGAAATATGGGCCGATTAGGTCCTCTTCGTATTCATGCTCTTCTCCCAAGCTTTCGACAAAAGCTTCTTTGATCGCATCGATCGCCTCACTTCTTTCTGTTTTGTTGGGAACTTGCTTACTGACTGCTTCGTAGCATTTGTCGTACAGCTCTGTTCTCATTTTCTCAAAAAGAGCCTTATCTTCTTTTTCGTGACAATATTCACGCTTTTGTTCTTTACCTACTAGCTTGGTAAGTTCATTTTGTACCTGGCAGTGCTTCTTGATTTCCTCGTGGGCAAATTGCATCGCCTCTACCATCTCATCTTCGGAGATTTCATCAGCTTCACCTTCTACCATAAGAATATAGTCTAAGGATCCTGCTACGATAAACTCAAGACTTGCTTTCTCCAATTCCATTGGAGATGGGTTGAGAATCAATTCACCGTCAATCTTTGCTACCCGTACCTCAGATATGGGGCCATTGAACGGAATGTCAGAAACGGCCAATGCTGCAGAAGCAGCCAAGCCGGCCAAGCAGTCAGGGAGCACCTCAGCATCTGATGACATCAAGGTGATCATGATCTGGGTGTCTGCATGATAGTCATCAGGGAATATCGGTCTGATGGCCCTGTCCACAATTCGGCTGATCAGGATTTCGTAATCGGATAACCTTCCTTCTCGCTTCAAAAATCCCCCGGAATTTTTCCCGATGCCGCGAATTTTTCTTGGTAGTCAACTGACATAGGGAGAAAGTCTACCCCTTCTCCAGCTTCTTTTTTAGAAACAACGGTTGCCAGAAGCATTGCACTGCCCATTTTTACAACGACGGCTCCGTCTGCTTGCTTGGCCAATGCACCGGTTTCAATAATGATTTCTCTACCATCCTCTAGGGTGATAGTTTTTGAAATTACGTTTGGTAACATACGTTCTTTTTAAGAATAAATCTTCGGATAAGTTTTAAAAGTAAGGTTTAAATAAAGGGGGAAATCAAAAAAAAAGTAAGGTTCCCCAATCAGGGAACCTCACGTTAAGCTTATTTACGTAATCCTAAGTCAGCGATGATCGCCCTGTATCTTTCAATATCATTCTTCAAAAGATAGTTTAACAAGGCTCTGCGCTTACCTACCAATTTCAATAGACCCAATCTTGTAGAGTGATCTTTTTTGTTGTTTTTCAAGTGATCGGTCAAGTGCTTGATTCTGTAAGTGAATAGCGCAATCTGAGACTCAGGAGATCCTGTGTCTTTATCAGATTTTAACCGACCATGATTCTTAAACAGCTCTTCTTTTTTCTCTGTAGTTAAATACATGCTTAGCTAAAATTAGTTTTATGAATATTTAAAGCAGGTACAAAGATAGAAGGATTATTTTTAATAGGAAAGTGGAAGATCACTTTTTGCTCGATTTTATATTCAAGCGCTGTTTGATCCGCTCCAAAAATGCATAATAAATATCTGGATCAAAGATACGTGCATCTTTCCGAGCTTGTCTCAAAAAGAAAAAACCGATCGGGAGTAAAGCCAAGTTCGAAAACCACGTCCCGAACAGTGGATTGGCCATGCCTTCCTTGGCCCATTTTTCACCAGTAATGGTAAGCATATAGAAAATGATAAAAAAGATAATGGACACCAGCACCGGCATACCCAAGCCTCCTTTTTTGATGATGGCTCCCAGTGGCGCCCCTATCATAAACATCACGATGCAGGCAAATGCTTGGGTGTATTTTTGGTACCAAGAAATCTGAAACCGGCGCTTTTCCCGTGATAGATTGGATAGATTACCCATGTTACTACTGAAGTTGTTCTTTAGCGTTCGGGCACTTTGAAGTCCTATGGTGGCCGCCCTGTTCATATAGTTCCCTCCCTTCAGTACAGAGTCGATTTTTGCGATCTGTACATCAGAGAAGCTAAGGTAAGCTTGTTTTATGGCTTCTTCTCGTTGTTGCTTTTCAGCAAGAAGCTTTTTGGCCTTGTTTTGAGCTGTGCTATCACCTTCAGGAGGCGCTGGTCCTGCTGGTAAAGTGTCTTCGTTATTCTTTTCCTTTTCCACTATGGCTCCAAGGTCATTGACTTCATTTTGGGAAGCTTTCCTGCTGACGGTAACCGGGCGTTCGTTGGGATTCCTGCTTACTTCAGCACTATCCTCTGTGGCTTCCTCATCTTCATCTTCGGCCGGCATAGTTGAGGATGTCCCCCCTTTTAATCCAGGTGATCGGTCTTGTCTGTTTTTTTCTTTCCACTGAATGTTTTTCAGTGAGTCTACAAGGGCTTTTTTCCGTTGCAGGTCTGAGGGGATTTCTATTTCCCTTTGCTTCGTAAAAAACGAATAGGCAGATTTTAACTGGGCATAATTATAATATTGGTAATTCACCAATTGATTGGACATGCTGTCTACATCGGCCTTGATCTCATTGATATTTTTTATAGATCGATTTGATGACCACAGGTTTTCGGGGGTCCTGTTCATCTCGAAAGCATCAAGACTAAAGACGATTTTATTGACATCAAATTTTGTTCTGGTAAAAGGCGCCGGTTTTCCTCTAATGCCTCTTTTGGGATTCTCTTCGTTATAGTTGTACCCATTATAGAGGGTGAGCATCATATAGCGATCGTTAAAAAAAGGTTCCATTCTTCCTGAATCGGCAAGAATTATGGCATTATTACCATTGTTTCCAGTGTGGTCATAGATTATTACATCCCTAAGGCGAACGTCATCGACCTTCCGGTTTACCTTAATGCTATATCCTGGTATGCCATTATAAAAGACACCTTCTTTAATGTCCAAGGCTGGCGATTTCATCCTTATGTCGTATAGTAAACTAAAAGTTTTTAAGTTCACTTTTGGCACGAGGTAATTATTGGAATAAAACGCAGCAAAAGAAAGTCCCAAAACAAAGATACCAATAGGCAATAACGCCCGCAGCAGGGATATACCACTACTCTTGATCGCCGTCAACTCAAAATGCTCTCCCAGATTACCAAAGGTCATCAATGCTGAAAGCAAAACCGCTAATGGCAGTGCCATTGGGGATATGGAAATCACAAAATAGCTGATCAGTTCCATGTACACTCCAAATCCCAACCCCTTTCCAAAGATCTCATCGAAGTATTTGAGCATGTTGACTGTCAGCAGAATGAAATCTACTACAATAAATGTCAATAAAAATGGGCCAATAAAAGACCCTAAAATTAATTTATCTAATTTTTTCATGAGGCGTAACTACCACCGGTTTTCACGTAATATGAAGCCACTAAGTTCATCATATTAAATGAAAAATGATAACGATCACCTTAATTATCCACCTATAATTTCTTTAAGGTTCATGATAAGACCTTCCCAGATTTTTTCTTGTTCATCCTCATCATAACTATCGCTGTAATCGATCACTTTCAAGAACAGTGTCTGGGTAAGCTCGTTTTCTTCCAACCTTAACTCGACGAACGAATGGTCATCTTCTTCTGGGATATTGGGATCGAAGAATTCAAATTTAATTGAATGATTCGTCCTTATGGCCACTACCTTTGCATAATGATCCACACCGTCATATTCTATGTGGAAATTTTTATCTTGATCAATACTGACATCATCAGCAAACCACTCCGAAAGACCGCTGGCGGTACTTATATAAGGGAAAATTATTTTTTTTGAAGCATTTATCTGATAGTCAGCAACAAACTTATTCTTAACCATAACTTTAAAATTTAATTCTGTAAAAAGTTAACTTTTTTCATCCGTAAGACTTGCATTTAACCTTATTACCCTACATATTTGCATTCCCATTCAGCAAGGAGATAGCATTTACCAGCGCTATCGTTTACTTGTTAGGGAAAACTCTTAAGAGTTTTTACGGCGAGGTAGCTCAGTTGGTTAGAGCGCAGGATTCATAACCCTGAGGTCACGGGTTCAACTCCCGTCCTCGCTACAAAGAGCACAGGATTCATATCCGCCGCGGTGGACACAGGTTTTACTGCCGTCCTCGCTACATTCAAGGCTTCCTTTTGGGGAGCCTTTTTTGTTTTATACACCTTTTTTATCTTTTCTCTCATGACTTCTCCTTTTTCCATTTTGTATTATACTCTGCCCACTCTGGGGAAATCTATACAGGAATGACTTAACTTCATTTTCAAAAGATTTCAAGGACTGACCTGTTACCAAATCTAATCGTATACCTCCTGCTTTTGCTTCCGCTGTAGACATCCCTACCTGACTGTTTTAATGTACGTGTTCCTGTATGGACGTGATTTATCAGGGGATACCTCATTGAGTTAAACCTTCCTGTGTCGTTGGCTAAGTAAAATCTCCAGTTTAGTATACTGGGTTTTATTAAAGAAAATTCTACAGAACAATAAGCTTTATTTAACAGTATTGGCTAGCTACTGGTGATTAAAATTATGCTTACCCTTTACCATCCCTTTTTTTCTGGAGGGGTGTACCTAAAGCTTTAGCTTTCTAGTCTTTAGCTATTTAAAAGCCGCCTTTTGCTTGATATTGGCGATCATTTTGCTTTCTGCTTGGTGTAATATAGTGAAATTTAGCATATGACCATGCTTCTGTAAAAAAAATATTGGACAACAAAAAAGCCCCTCGATCGAGGGGCTTTCGGTATCGTAAGTTAGTGCACCTTACTTTACTTTTTCAACTACAGCTTTAAATGCCTCTGGATGATTCATAGCAAGGTCGGCCAAAACTTTTCTGTTCAGCTCAACTTCTGCTTTCTTGAGCAGACCCATGAATTGTGAATAAGAAATGCCCTGTTCTCTGGCACCGGCATTGATACGCTGGATCCAAAGCTTTCTGAACTCTCTCTTCTTAGCTTTTCTATCCCTATAAGCGTACTGTAAACCTTTTTCGTATTTGTTCTTGGCTACTGTCCATACGTTGCTACCTCTTCCGAAATAACCTCTAGTAGCTTTAAGTACTTTTTTTCTTCTTGCTCTTGACGCGACTGCGTTTACTGATCTTGGCATAATTTGATGATTTTTTGACTCTTGGTGGCATCATGACCATGTCACTTCGCTCTTTTTACATACCAAGCATCTGGTGAATAAATAAACCTTAATTTTGATTTGTTGACAATCAGATTCTCAACATGTCTTTTACTCGGCTCACATCTGACTCATGAACTTCGCCCATTTTTGTAAGATTTCTCTTTCTTTTGGTCTCTTTCTTAGTCAGGATGTGGCTTTTATAAGCATGTTTCCTTCTGATTTTTCCCGATCCAGATAATTTGAATCGTTTTTTTGCACTTGATTTAGTTTTTACTTTAGGCATAACACTGTATTATTTGTTGAAATTATTTCTTACTTGCTTTTGGAGCAATAAACATATTCATCCGCTTACCTTCCATTCTGGGAAGCTGTTCTACCTGTCCATACTCCTCAAGTGATTGTGCGAATTTCAACAACAACATCTCTCCCCTTTCCTTGAAGACAATCGATCGACCTACAAAGTGTACGTAAGCCTTCACTTTTGCCCCATCCTTAAGGAAGTTCATGGCGTGCTTTAATTTAAAGTCAAAATCATGGTCGTCCGTATTCGGACCAAACCTGATTTCTTTAAGAACAGTTTTGGCAGCATTGGCTTTGATTTCTTTCTGCTTCTTCTTCTGTTCATATTTAAATTTCGCGTAATCAATCACCTTACAGACAGGTGGATTAGCGTTTGGAGAAATTTCGACGAGATCAAGATCTTGCTGCTGGGCAATTTTGATGGCTTCATCTGTAGACATGACCACATTGCCTCCTTCTACAAAATCACCTACTACCCTTACCTCTCTGGCGCGGATCTTTTGGTTTACTTTATATGGTTCTTCTCGTCTCGGTTTAAACGGTTTTCTTCCTCTCAAAATAGTTATGGTTGATTGAATGAATTTGACTGCAAATATCGGATATTTTTTTAATTATTAAAATACCCCTTCTTTTTTAGCTTTTATTTTTATTTACTTAAGGATTCCGAAATAATATTTTTGAAGTATTTCACGAACTCCTCTGGTGTAAAACTCCCTTGGTCACCCTCACCGTGCTTACGCACAGATACTTTGCCTTCTTCCTGCTCTTTTTCGCCGACTATAAGCATATAAGGCACTTTTTTTACTTCCGCGTCCCTTATCTTTCTCCCTATTTTTTCATCACGATTATCTATTGAACCTGCTATATCATGTTCATCTAGTAGTTGGTTAATGGTTTGGGCGTACTCAATAAATTTTTCGGAAATAGGCAAAATATTTATTTGCTCAGGTGATAGCCATAGTGGGAAGTTACCTGCACAATGCTCTATCAAAACGGCTACAAACCGCTCCAACGACCCAAATGGTGCTCGGTGGATCATCACTGGCCGGTGCTTTTGGTTATCAGAACCTACGTACTCCAGCTGGAAACGATCCGGTAATTGATAATCGACCTGAATGGTGCCTAATTGCCAGCTCCTTCCTAATGCATCCTTGACCATAAAGTCCAGCTTTGGCCCATAGAAAGCGGCCTCTCCCAATTCAGTGATGGTTTGCAGACCTTTTTCCTGAGCTGCTTCAACAATAGCGGACTCTGCTTTGTTCCATTGCTCGTCACCGCCTATGTATTTTTGCTTGTTTTCTGGATCCCTTAGGGAGATTTGTGCCGTGTAGTCATCAAAACCCAATGCCTTAAACACATAAAGCACCAAGTCGATTACTTTGATAAACTCCTCTTTCACCTGATCTGGTCTACAGAAAATGTGCGCATCATCCTGTGTAAACCCTCTCACCCTGGTCAGGCCATGTAGCTCCCCGCTCTGTTCGTAGCGATAAACCGTACCAAATTCAGCATAGCGAATTGGGAGGTCTTTGTATGACCTGGGCTTATGTTTATATATCTCACAGTGGTGAGGACAGTTCATTGGTTTTAGCAAAAACTCTTCGCCTTCATGGGGCGTGGCAATCGGCTGAAATGAATCTTTTCCGTATTTTTCATAGTGGCCAGAAGTCTCATAAAGAGCTTTATGACCAATATGTGGGGTCACCACTTGTTGATAACCTGACTTGTCCTGTGCCTTCTTCAAAAAGCCTACCAATCTTTCTCTCAGCAGGGTTCCTTTTGGCAACCATAACGGCAAGCCCATTCCGACTTTTTCGGAAAAGGTAAACAACTCTAGTTCACGGCCAAGTTTCCGATGGTCACGTTTCTTGGCTTCTTCTACCATGGCCAAATATTCCTTAAGCTCCTTGGCCTTGGGAAAGGAAACACCGTATATACGGGTAAGCATTTTGTTGTTTTCATCACCACGCCAATAGGCTCCGGCAATGTTCATCAATTTTACGGCTTTTATAAACCCTGTATTTGGAACGTGTGGTCCACGGCAAAGATCCACGAAATTTCCTTGTTCATAAAAGGTGATCGTTCCATCTTCCAGACCATCTAACAGGTCGAGTTTGTACTCGTCACCCTTATCTTTAAAGTAGCTTACAGCTTCTTTCTTTGAAATGTCTTTTCTGATGTACTCGTTTTTCTCCTTAGCGAGTTCGATCATCTTTTTTTCTATCGCTTCCAGCTCATGACCATCGATCTGCTTATCGCCAAAGTCCACATCATAGTAAAAGCCGGTTTCAATGGATGGCCCTATCCCAAACTTTACGCCTGGATAGAGTGACTCCAATGCTTCTGCCAGCAAGTGGGCAGACGAATGCCAAAAAGTGGATTTTCCATCCTTATCATTCCATGTTAATAATTGCACCTCAGCATCTTGGGATATAGGACGTGTAGAATCCCATACTTCTCCATCCACTTTGGCGGCCAGGACATTCCGTGCTAATCCCTCACTGATACTAAGCGCAATTTGTAAGCCGGAAGTGCCTTTTTCGTACTGCCTTACTGACCCATCTGGCAGTGTAATGTTAATTAAGTTGTCAGACATTTAAAATTGTTATACTAAATATGAAACAAAGCACCTTTACAAACAGGTGCATTAAGAATGCAAATATGCAAATTCACTGACGTAATTGAAAAAAAACGAGGCTACTTTTATTATAGGCATTGTAAGGAAAATTCTACCCGGTTTCATTTGGCACGCATATGTATATCCGCAATGATCCCAGTAATCACAGAGATATGAAATAGGTCCTCACAGAAACCACGGAAATCTCAGAAAAGCGTTGTTTTATTCTGGGTTTTCTGTGCGTTCCCCGAGAAATAAAAACTACTGGAATGAAAGCGTGTCATCAAATGGTACAATAAAGTGCGCTGTCTTTTAATAAATCCTATCAAAAATTAATGTTCAAAATATTATCATTGATTACGAATTAGCCAGTTTTGCTTGAAAACACTTTAAGTAATAATCATAACAAACTGAATGTCTGACAGTAATAATCGATTAATTCTGATTCTTAGTATAATGTGTCTTTCCTGTATCCGCCATATCGACTATCAAGCCTTCCTTCCCTTCATCAGCTGAATCACTGCCGAGAGGGCCATCACCAGTAGACAGCCGATGGCATTGTACCAAAGGTAGCCTATATCAATGTGGATCCCGAACAGCTCACTACCATTTTTCCAGTGGATCAAAAGAATCATTGCCTCCGCTACCAGTGCGGCAATAAACACGGCATTTCCCCTTACCCATTTCATATAAAAACCTACCAAAAATATCCCCAAGATGGTTCCATAAAACAACGAACCCAGCAGGTTCACGGCTTGGATCAAGTTTTCAAATAGCGTCGCATAGGTAGCAAACAAGATAGCAAAAACACCCCATAGTGCGGTCAGTAGCTTTGAGGACAGTGTATAGTGTTGTTCTGATTTACCTTTGTTGATGGAGCGTTTGTAGATGTCCACAGAAGAGGTCGCCCCCAGTGCATTAAGCTCTGATGCCGTGCTGGACATCGCCGCACTGAAGATCACCGCAAATAACAATCCCACTACGCCTTTTGGCAGGTAGTCCATCACAAAGCGCATAAACACATAATCCGTATCGCGCGTCTCTGCATTGGGGTCATTCTTGGTAATCAAGTCTTTGACGCCTGTGCGGATGTCTTCCTGTTCCTGCTGTTTTGCCGAAATTTCTCGCTGAAGGTCATCCACTTCTGTTGCCTTCCCTTCCTTTTGGGCAGCAATCAGTGATTTGATGGCCGTGTTTTTTTCTTCAAACACTTCGTCATACGCACCTTGTAGTTGCTGGAATTCATCATTGTAGTCACTTTCAACCAGCTTTTCGGTTTGTACCTTGTTGAAGAAAATAGGTGGCTGATAAAATTGGTAAAAGACAAACACCAATACCCCGATAAACAGGATGACAAACTGCATGGGCACCTTCAAAAAGCCATTCATGATCAATCCCATGCGACTTTCCCGCAGCGATCGACCGTTCAAGTAGCGCTGGACCTGGGACTGATCCGTTCCGAAATACGACAAAAACAAAAACAACGCCCCCGTAATCCCAGACCAGAAATTATATCGGTCGCCAAGATCAAAGTCAAAACTGACGATATTCAGTTTGCCCATTTTTCCAGCCACATGCATGGCATCATTTAAGGAAACTGGCAGCATATTATAGACCAAAATCCCTGCAAGGATCATCCCTCCCATCATGACGGTCATCTGTTGCTTTTGGGTAATGGAAACAGCCTTGGTACCACCAGTAACGGTATAGATGATCACGATCAGACCAATGAAGATATTGGTGAAGGTAAGGTTCCAATTGAGCAACGTGCTCAGAATGATTGCCGGACCATAAATGGTAATGCCCGCTGCCAAGCCACGCTGGATCAAAAACAGAAAAGCTGCCAATGTCCTCGTTTTCAGATCAAACCGCGATTCAAGGAATTCGTATGCAGTGTAAATCTTCAGCTTATAATAAATAGGAATAAAGGTCACCGAAAGGATAATCATGGCTATGGGCAACCCAAAATAAAATTGGATAAAGCGCATACCGTCTTGATAGGCCTGGCCGGGTGTGCTCAGAAAAGTGATAGCGGAAGCCTGTGTGGCCATAATGGACAATCCTATCGTCCACCAGCCCATTTCACTGCCTCCCTTGAGATAGCTATCCATGTCTTTGGGACCATACGTCTTATAAATCCCATAGCCTATAATCGCTATCAATGTACCAAAAAGTACTATCCAATCAATATAACTCATGAGTAATAGCGTGTAATGGCATAAAACAATCCGATTAATCCCGCCAGCACCAAAATCAGCAAGAAATACAGTCTATTCCAGTTCACGGACGGTTCACTCATGGTTTTGTTCGATTAAGTTTACAAATAATTTAATAGCCCCCGGCACTCCTGCAGGCAGTAACCTGAACCAAGATATCCCTGAATAGGTGTACGTCCCTTTGCCGTAATTGGCCAGTAGCAAGCTTCCTTCACTGGCTGACTCTCCGGGATCGTGCATAGACAGTGGTGTGACGTAATGCTCATCCCAGTTGTCAGTAAAATAAAGCCCCCTTTCTTGGATCCATCCATCAAAATCTTCCATGGTAATGGCATTGGGGCCTTGCAATGCAGGGTGTGCATCAAAGTCTACCTCAACAGGAGCACGCTCTACCGCTACCCGCTTCCGGGTAATGTCAAAGGGATATGGCCCCAACCTATCCGTCTTAAGGGAAGCTGTCGTATTGTATTGGAGAATGAGGTTGCCTCCATTTTCTACATATTTCATCAATTGATCAAATTGATCCACTACCTGCTGGTTCACATTAAATGCCCTGATACCGACAATGACAGTGGAAAACTGCCCTAAACGACCTGCATCCAAACTCCCGGTTTCCAATTCCGTCACCGCATACCCTAAGTTACGCAGGACCTCAGGTACATCATCGCCTGCTCCCGGAATATAGCCAATATTTTGGGCAGTAGTCTTTAGGTTCAGCTTGATCAAGTCGAAGTTGGCCTTGGGAAAATACGTTAATGCTGGAATGTGCTTGTAATCGATATGCTTTACCCCCTCTTCATAGACATTGCCATCAGCAGTAATATACTGGGCAGTTACCACCGTTTTGCCTATTTTGGTGTCTCCATTGACACTAAGCCGGTAAGTTTTCTCCTTTTTGGCTTCATTGACAGTGCTTTCCAGTACCTTATAGGCACTTTCCTTGAGCCCTTGCAGCTGTAAATCTCCGGGGAGAATTTCAGTTCCAAAAGACACTTTTACCGAAAACTCAGCAGCTTTGTCCGACAGGACATACACCTGATCATGATCGATCGACACCTGCACAGGCGGTAACAACACGAAGGGCTGATTTACTTCCCCGTCCACAGGGTCATTATATTTGTACTTCAAAGGAACTTCAATATTAAATTCCTCACCTTCGATCTGAAACTTTAACCGTCCATTGAAAGTAGGATCATTAAAGGGTTTTCCGATCTTTTCTTGGTCTTTTACTTGATAGAGGTTGTTTTGGGGAGGGTTTTCGATCCAGTATGGCTGGGAAACCATCATGGTAGGCGCAAACTCCAATGCCATCCCATCCCTTAGCACCGCATTATCGTTGACAGCCTTGTCAAAAGAATGACTAGTGCCCATTACCGTAAACTCCTGGACTTTTACATTTATTGACGAAGGATTATTCACCACCAATGTCCCTTCTATCTCCTCTCCAAGATATGCTTCTTGCTGAGCTGCAGTAAAATCAACCTTTAAGCCCAACAATTCGATGATCAAGTCATCAATCTGTTGCTGTTTTTCCTTAAGCCACTTTTCAGAAGGAGCTAGTTTGCCAAGGAGTTGCTTTACCACTAAAAAGCGGGGCAAATTATTCTCAAGGTGGACAAAATCAAACTGGCTTACCGCCTCATCCAACGCATCCTGTATCGCTTGGCCGTTATTGACTTCATCCCACCTGTTTGGAATACCTTCAAAAGGTGACTCCTCAAAGCGGGCGCCATCTACCAATTCAATAAAATCCACTGCCCCTCCGTACGGCGCCGTGGATCCGAAGCCTTGGGATTTGTGCATGGTCCTGCTGTCTGCAGCAATCTGTGCGTAGGTAACCCCCAGTAGATCATCGTATGCGCCTGTTTCGAAGGCATGATATAGCTTTCCTTCCTCTGGCTGGTACGGCGCTCTCCAATTATAAGCATTCCAAAACACCCGCTTGGCCTGCCATGGCTCTACCATGTCCAGTTGATCCGGAAATACCGTGGGATCAGCGGCGGCCTTAAAGGCTTCCAGAGAAAGGATAGCTGAAGTAGTATGATGGCCATGGGTAACACCCGGAGTGGTATTGAACCTGTTGATGATGATATCCGGCTGGAAATTCCTGATCATCCACACCACATCGGCCAAGAGCTTTTCCTTATCCCAATTATTGAGCGTCTCGTCCGGGTTTTTGCTATAACCGAAGTCAATGGCCCTGGAAAAAAACTGCTGCCCACCATCAGTCTCTCTGGCCCTTAGCAATTCTTGTGTCCTGATCATACCCAATTCGACACCAAGCTCTTTCCCAATGAGGTTTTGTCCTCCATCACCACGGGTGAGCGACAGGTAACCTACCTCGGCATGTACATGATTGCCCAAATACGCAATCAACCGTGTATTCTCATCATCAGGATGAGCGGCGATGTACAGCACCCTTTTGGTCTCCCTTAGCTTCAGGAGCTGGTGGTAGATCGTGGAAGACGGATATCGGGGCTGTTCATAGCTCCAAGTGGGAACATTTAGCAGCAGAAAAAATACAATAAAAAGAGACAGGTATTTAAGCTTCATAGACGTGAGGTTAACTGGCGAAAACTAAGGGAATCAATCTAAACTTCAAATCATTTTTATATTAATGGTAGGTCAACGGATTTATTCCAAAAGGGTTTACGAAAGTACTGCAATAAGCTTGCTTATGGAGCAACAGACTGATTTTTGATAAATATAAATTGGTAATATTTATAAATCTTATCAAGCATTTAAGATTTAGTTTTACCTATTCCTACATTATTTGATTACTTGTACCAACAAAAAATTTAAAGTTCACAATTTAAGCTAATGATGCAATTTAAATCACTACTCTTTTTCGGTAGTTTACTTATCATTTCCGCTTGTACGCCTCAGGGTGCGGATTATGTAGAAGATCTTGATATCGCCCTTACGTTTCAGGATCCTGAAGTAAATTATGATAGCTACGGCAGTTATCACCTTCCAGACACCGTAGTACTTATTTCCAATGATGATAATACTGAACTCACTTCAGAAATGGAAGACTACATTCTATCTGAAGTAAACCAGCAATTCCTCAGTATGGGTTGGGACAGAAACACTGATCCTGTCAGCGACGGGTCAGATGTGGTATTAATGGTCTCAGTAGTCAATCTATTGGATGTCCAATATGTGTCTTGGTGGGATTACTGGGGCTGGTGGCCAGGATGGGGCTATTACCCATACCCTGGTGATGGCTGGTATCCTTATTACCCAGGAGGCTGCTGCTATTTCGGAGGAGTATACAGCTACAGGGAAGGGACCGTAATCATCGAAATGGTAGATCCCAATAGCATCGAAGCGGTAGATGATGGAGAACCCGACAGACTTCCTGTCATGTGGGCTGGTGGCCTGAACGGCATTCTTCAGGGGGACGAAACCAATATCAAAAACCGAATTGATCGCGGAATGGATCAGATTTTTACCGATTCACCATATCTTAACAAGTAACCATGAGATTTATCAAAACCTTATTTATACTATTTGCACTGCTGCTAAACGTACAACTCCTAAAAGCACAAGGAACTAGCCAGTTCCAAGTGAATTATACTCCAAGTCTCCCACTCGGGGATGTGGCTGATTACACGGGAGACTTCAGCTTTAGGGGTATCAACATCGCCTATGAGTACCATGTATCAGAGTATCTTGGGCTCGGGATCACCACTGGCATCAACACCTATTATGAAGATATCCAAGGTGTGGAAAATGTCAAAGTCAACATAGATGGAAAAATAGTCACCCTTTCTGGTAAACGGTACAATTACACGAACTCCGTTCCGATCTTGGCTACGGCCAATTATTACCTCTCCCCAGAAGGCCAGTTAAGACCCTATGTAGGACTGGGAATAGGAGGATACTATGTAATGAAATGGACAGAAATAGGCCAATACCAAGTCAGGGACAATGGATTCCAGTTTGGTCTGGCGCCTCGAGTAGGTGTTTTACAGCCGCTGGCTTATGGACTGGATCTCCACTTGGCAGCACAGTACAATGCCGGATTTGGAGAAGATCCCTTCAGCAGCGTCGACTTTATGGTTGGCTTTGCTTGGAAATTTTAGCACTTAAACCGTAATAATGATGCGCAATAAAATCTATGCTTTCTCAGCCCTTTTATCGCTCTTGGCCGTTGTATCCGCTTGTACGGCGGGAAAGGTAATCGACACCAATCAGGCGGAAAACTTCAAACTGGAAAATTATAAGAGCTTTGACTTTTATAAGACCGATTTGGAGATTGACAAAATGCCCACATATGCCCAACGGGTGGACTGGATAAAAGAGGCCATCAAAGAAAACCTCGAGTCCCGGGGTGTCCAAAAGGACACTGAAAACCCGGAAATGCTGGTCAATATAGGGGTATTCATAGAAGAAAAGGTGCAAACCCGCGAAACCGACCTAAGAAGTGATCCCCCCATGTATATGGGACAGCGAAACTATCACTGGGAAGTACAGGAAATCCCCGTCGGCACGTATAATGAAGGCACTTTCACGTTGGACTTTGTGGATAAAGTCTCTCAGGAAATGGTCTGGCAAGGGGTAGGTAAGAGTATCATTACGAAAAAAGACGATGCTGCCAAAAAGAACATAGAACAAGCCACCCAAAAGCTATTTGCTGAAATAGAATAACACCCATCAGGAATAGCAAACCTGAAAACTAATACACACTAAACTTAACAAAACGATGATTAAACGATTAATGATTTTTGTTATTGCCATTGCTTGTGGATGTTCTAGCTCCACATCAATAGTAAGTTCTTGGAAAAGTCCGGATGCTAATCCCCAGGATGTACAGCTATCCAAGGTTATGATAGCAGTATTGGGCAACTCAGAAGCCAGCAGAAGGATCGCTGAGGATAAGGTATCGAGCCTCAATGCCAAGGTTCACCCCTCCTACCAAGTTCTCATGAACGCATCGGCGGCTACAGACACCACCAGAAGTAGCAATATCCTAAGAGAACAGGGTTTTGATGGCATTATTGTCATGAAACTAGTGGACAAGGATAAATCCACCGATTGGGTACCGGGTTCTTATAACAGTTATTGGTCCATGCACCCTTATTATTGGGGAGGCTTTGGATATGGTGGCTATTATGATCCTGGCTATTATACCGAAGATATCACTTATGTCGTAGAGACTAGCCTCTATTCGCTCAAAGGCGATACCAGACTGCTTTGGTCAGGCATTTCCTCTACGGTGAACCCTTCATCTGTAGAAAAAACCGTACAGGATATCGCCATGAAATCCTACGACCAAATGAAAACGGATGGGTTATTGCCCGCAGAAAGTGGCAAATAGAAAATTACTGGTACTTTAAACGCAATCAAGGCTGTCCCAAATCAATTGGGGCAGCCTTTTTATTATCCCGGATTCAATGCCGTTTAGTTAAGGGCATTTCCTTCTTTTCATATACCTAAAAGTCCTTTTTTTGATTGACTTTGGCTGGGGAAACCTGATCATCTTGGTGGATTTTATCCTTTTCCTTTTTTCCATTGATGAAAAAAGAAAGAAAAAAATCTAGGCCGGTGGTATGCCCTTTAAAATGGGACATGGATTTACCCTGCGACCGAGATCCGTCACCCATTTTAATTTCCACCCGATGGCTACGGCCTAAAAGAATGTTGGCTGCTAAAAAGGAGGAGTTTGCCTGCATGAGGGGAGGTTTTAATTTTAGGCCAATAGATGCACAGCGGCGGGGTTTTTTGGTTACTTTTTTGACCTGAAGCAAAAAAGTAACAAAGGTAAAGGGATGAAAAACACCTAGGAATTTAGCTAGAAAAATAACTGCCCAAGGAAAAAATATAGAACCCATATTTTCCAGATACACACTAACTAAACGGCATTGATCCCGGATTATGCGTTAGGAATCGTAGTGAGAGCTGAAATTGCAAGAAAATCAGTTAGTTTGGAGGCATTAGCGTAGCACCGCTACGGTTATGCCGAAAACTAAAGTGAAACGGCTTATTTTGAAGCAGTTAAGGTCGCAACAGATAGGCTAATGCATATTCCGGGTTTAATCAAATATGACGAAGCAACGCCTATGCGTCACTGCGAAGAGGAACGACGCGACAGTCCCATATTCCGGAAAGGAGATTACTCATTATATCCTCCCCCCGTCCCCCTTTGTCCCCTGAGCGGAGCCGAAGGGAACGAAGGGGAACGGAGCCTACGGGAGCCGAAGGGATATCCCAAAATGCTATTGATCTCATGATCGAACTTAGGTGAGGAGAATCTTCCTATTCCCTCCTACTTCACCACCTTACTGATCGCAAACAAGCCACCCAGCCTCACCAAAAGGGTCATCGCCGCTCCTGCAGAAGCGACAATGGTATTGATTTCGTTGAGCACATGGATTCTACCAAAGGAAATAAACACTAGCAAGCTGATCACTACTAGGATCAACACCGCAAATGTGATGTTCCAAGTTCCTTTTTGCTTGGATTCAAGTTCCCGTGCCAGTGCCTCGTCACTGCTCACCTTGGACAGTACAAAGTTCCCAAAGCTCTCATTCATCAGTCTCAGGGAATGATCAAAAATCAAAATCCCCTTATGCAGCAGGTCAATGATGCCGTCCACATTATTGGTATTGACAAATTTATCCCTGGCGATGTCATAGACAATGTAGCGCTCCTCTTTTGAGAGGTTGTTCCAAATAGAAAAGTAGTACGTATAAGAGGTCTCCTGGACATGTAGGATGACATCTTCCTCATTATCACATCCCTTATACAGTTTCCTGTTAAAGAATAGCTGATTGAGGTACTTACCATGTTCAAACTCCCCTTTCATCACGTCATATTGAGCGGATTGTTGATCTCCACTTGACCAATCAATCTGGGTGGTGTCAAAAGGAACATTGATCCGATAGAAGCCTCCCAGGACATTCAGCCAATTCTTATAGTCCATCTTAAGTGACATCATTTTTTCGTATGCCTCATCTGTCTTGGCACCGGGATCGGTAGCAAAGTGATTGATTTGATCCTCATAGTGCTCGTAAATTTTTATGGGGCTTATATTACTTGAAATGACCACTCGGATAAGTGGATTGTGTACTATTTGCTGAAGGACATGGAGTTTGACTCGGTTAAGCTCCATATCATCATACGAAAATTCGAAGTGCTCGATATAGATCAAAAGTGGAAGTTTAGGTAGGTTTTTATCCTTTTTAGACACTTCTTCTTCATTCAGCCCTTGGCCGCCAATAGAATTTCTGAGTACCATTTCCAAGGCTGTGTACGTAGATACAGGAGATTTGATAATTTGGTCCAATGCCACATCCAGCCCCAATTGATCATTCTTAAAGCGGTACATGGTGCCGGCAGGACTTTCGACTGCCTCATCATCGCCCTTTTGGTTTTTAAATCCTTGTGGCAAGTCTATCATGTCCATGGTGTAAAGGGTCGTTGGAAATTCACGCTTCAGCTGATGGTAAACTTTCCTTACACTGGAAGCATTTACTCCTACCAAAAAGCTATTGTTAAAACTGTCCTTGCCAACCCCCTTGTCATACTTTAATCGCCATTTATCGGCTTCTTTGTAGATGCTGACCAAGTCATGTTTACGGTTTTTAGTAGACTCGCTAAATTTGGGAATAAGATGATCCACATATCCCTTAAACGCCAGTCCGCAGATTTTACGCGAAGTTCCCGATAGCAAAAAGAAGATCACTGCCATCAGCAGTGGAATAAGTACCAACACCAACATGGCCATATTATCTAAAAAGAATTCAGAAAATGCCTTAGGAGATCCCGCCACGATATACTTTTCGGAGGGACCATAGTAAGTAAAGGTGTCCGTTTTATACTTCCATCCTCGGTTCCTGTCGTCATTTGTCAAATACCCCTCTGAAGCCATTCCGTAAGGATTAAAAGGAATCCTTATGTCTCCATATACTCCTCCAATCAAAAAGTAAAACATAAAGTCCTGCGACAAACTATCTATACGCTGCTCATCTGCGGTATCATATGCCACTGTTTCGATGGCTATATCCTCAAAAGTCAAGTGGCGCAAATCGTCATTTTTCATGCTCGCTACAAAATCTTCCAAGTCTGGAACCCTACTCGATTTTTTAGGGGCTGATACATTATAATATTGCTTGGCTTTATTGGACGTCCAACTGGCATGTTGGGCGGTCAGGTCATGGTTATAATATTTATGAAGGATCTCCCTTTCCTTATTATAGCTGATCGAATAAAAAATAAAACTGGGTATCACCGTAATCAAGCAAATCAGCGAAAAGGTAAATAACTTATACGCCTCCAGCATCGGGCGTTGCTGATACTTCTCTAATAGAAGTGCTCCTTGATCCAACACATTACTAATTGATATGGGCCTTGTACCGCTTTTCTGTGCCAGTGGTATCAGGCTCACCATTTTATAAATCCCCATCGCCAAAATCCCCAGTAATACCAAACTCCAAAAGGCTTTTAGGTCCTTTGCATACCCCATCAGGATAAATTTACCCATCATCAGCACACCCAAAATCACCCAAAAGCTAGTTTTTAAAAACCTGTTATGGCTTGCCTTACCAAAACGCGTATACATTTTTTTGCTGGGTGGCAATAAATTGGACAGGACGTAATAGTTAATACCGACCACACAGACTCCAACCAATATCAAGTCATGTATGACAAAATCCTCAAAATCAGCATGTAATATACTTTCCGTTAAACAATATATTCCGGCCAGAGCATTCATCATAAACAGACATAAATAGGCGCGATTATACTGATGATCATCAGAACTGTAAGGCCTTAGCCAATTAAAAGCAAAAACCTTCTGCTTCAGTTTACTCGGTTTGGTCGATAGCAAGGATAAAGATATGCCCTGTAGAAAAAGTAGCGCCAAAAAAGCCAATTGCATCTCTATGGTGAGCATAATGGTCATGGAATTGGCAGTATTAATGTATTCCTTGTCCAGGAAAGTGGCCAAATAATAGCCATCAATACAGTCTACCTTTCTGAGATAGACGTAGTGGGGCTTGCCAAGATAGTCCACCGACGCAAACTGGGGGCGATCGCTCGTGACAAAAGAAGTGAAATCCCCCCCGGTTTCTTCAAGAAAATTCTCATTGAGGTTCCGCTCTTTTTCAGAATGGAAAAGTGTTTTGCCGGATTTATCAATCAAGCAATACCCATAACCGCTCTTTACCAAGGGGTCAATTAAGCTGGCAGATGAAAAGCTGACCGCCAGTACCGGTAGTGGGTCGATTCCTGATGGAATACCAATCCCGATTTCATAATTACCATCACTGACCGACCGGATAGACTCCATAAAAAGTGGCTGCTGCCGCTTAAACAGCCTTGTTTCATTGTTGGCCACTTTCATGATGTACTTTCGGTGAGAAAGATCGGTGACCTTTTCAGGATTTCCTTCACTGGAAATATAAATACGTATTTTCCCATCTGGGCTACACCAAAAAATAGAATTGAAATAGTTGAAGTGATGCGTGCCATTCAAATTAAGGTCATCGTACTGTAGCCCTCCAAATGACCAGTATTTACCATTTTCTGTATCACGATAGT
The DNA here is from genome assembly GCF_003260975.1 of Echinicola strongylocentroti. Taxonomy (NCBI): domain Bacteria; kingdom Pseudomonadati; phylum Bacteroidota; class Cytophagia; order Cytophagales; family Cyclobacteriaceae; genus Echinicola; species Echinicola strongylocentroti. The sequence continues at coordinate 104,526 of NZ_CP030041.1, forward strand.
CTGTGGTATCATCATCATCTTTGGTTGGAAATGAATCACGCCCATCGTTTTGGTATAAACTGTGGAAAAAAGCTGAATTTTCTGGTTGGTTAAAACCTTTGATCCAATTGAAAACATTTCCTGAAGTATCATCCCTGTTTTTCCATTCCAAGGTAGTGACTGAATCAATGTCATTCAGTAAGCCCATGATACTGGTGACCTCTGCTTCGAAGTTTTCATCTACCCGATCATTTAATGTCGCCAGGTTTTCCCTGGCCTCATTTTTATCATCCTTTAGCTGTGTGGTCAGGTACATAAACAGCAAAATAATGCCCATGGGAATCACTGTAACAGAGGCTCCGGTAAATAGCACGTCCTTCGTGTATAACCGCTCCATATTACTCATGACAAAGAGCTTAAGAATAGGCAGCGCCAGCAAAATGATAATCGTAAGGATCACAGCTATGGATATCGTGTGCGCAGAGACTTCACGCTTTTTGTCCTCAAACTTATCCATATTCACCAATCCCGTAAGGTAAACAGCACCATCCTCTGATTTGCACAAGAGCGTATTATAGGCTTTATACTCGGCCAATCCCAGATCCAGTTGGAAGATTTTTTTACTCTCAAAGACATTTATCACGCTGTCTCTCGTATAATAAAGCTCCCCAAAAGTCGGGTTATTCGTAAAGAGTGTATTGAGCTCCTTTTTGGAATCCACGATAGACACACAGTTGATGCTGATAAAATCAAACATGTCCTTTCGTACGATCAGCGGATTATTAAATAGCTCTTCATAATTTTCTTTGGCTTTTATTATGGAGACTATACTGTCTTTTGTCGAATTTTCGCCGTTCCTTGTGGTATCTTCAGCGTCATCCATTAGTTTAAAGACCACATGATCTTGATCAAATCGGTACTCATAATCCCCTGGATGCTGAATACTCAGATCGGTAGTGATTATTTTTTTTTGGCCTTCTATCAGGTTTTCGATATTGGTCTTGACATTGCCCAGTACGCGCATATTATCTGCGTTCATGGTTTTCTCATTACCCGCTACGTGCACAAAAAAGTAGTAAACAAAGGCCAAGGAAATAATGACCAAAGTAGAAAGCACAACAACGCCTTTTTTGGAAACCCGCATAACAAATTCAGTTGTAAATGATGAAGATGGCCAGCAAGGAGATTATGCTGGCGGTAGTGATAAAATATCAAGCAAAACAGCTTGGTGAAGGCCGCTTGGCTTACCGGAAGGAGCGTAGTTCGTGGTAGTAAAAATTACCAATAGTGACTTTAAAAACTATCGGTACTAAATGGTACTTATTTCAGATCTCAATCCCCTCCTATCAAGGGTAAAACGCATTATATAATCAATAACTTCACGCTCATTCTAGTGTACTGTTTTAAAGGTAGTACCTTTTTTAATAGAACTCAATACCTATTTTACGGTATTTTGAACCTTTTTTGAATGAGATTCAAGTTCTTCGACAAGGGGTTGATAGTCGAATTGTAGGTCTGGGTGAAGGGTCGAAATAAGTTTCTGGATTTTGGAAACCTGTAGTTCATACAGGTTAATGATCACTTGGTGGTTAAAATCAAGGTACTTATATGAAACCAAGGCCTTGCAAAAATAAGCGACCAGCTCCAATTGAATGGTTTTGTCCTTGGTGAATTTCAGGTATTTGTTCAATTTACGCCTAATGGCCTGAGCTGATTTTTTGGCAAAATAGGCATGATCCATATTGGCAGATTCGAAGGATTCCGCTAATTCCTCCTCCACCATCTGTTGAAAAAATTCAGGATTTTCCCTGCCATATAACTTAAAAAAAACAAACTGTTTATTGTCTTTTGTGAACTTGGCAGTCTCTAAAAGTAAATTGATCAACTCCTCTTCGTTGAGTTGATTAAGCTCTTTTTTGATATGGGAAAGGCTTGGTAATTTCATATAGTAAAGTTAAGACAGACTGTGAAAGACAAACCAATAAAGCTGACTTTTTTCTAATTCCTACTTTTTTTCTCCCAATTCTACGGTACCAACTCCATGAAAAAACAATGGATCCGAAGTAAGTTATTAAAACAACACAAATTAAATAAATCAGCGTAAATTGATGATGAAATGATTGTTTTTGACAACAAACTGTAATTTTAGATTATAAATTATAGTTAACAACATAGGCACATAGGGCACAATAGGAACCTGTTGTTCTCCTGTTGTTCCAGCAGCTGTGCTGCGGAACCACGAAAAGTGAGTTTTTAACTCACCTCCACTTTCAGAGCTGCTCTTGGGAAGATGGTTTGGGGTTAGCCAAATTTATTTGAACAACATAGACACATAGGGCACAGTAGGAATGACTTCCACGATTGGCTGTTTGTTGTAAAACTAAAAAAATCAGTGACCATCTGCCTGATCAGCGTTATCAGCGTTCCATCAGTAGTCAAAAAAACTATGTTTTCTATCTGCCTATGTGGTTAAATACTATTCTTTAGAGCATGATGTAGTTGAACAACATAGACACATAGGGCACAGTAGAAAAGGCTGCCGCAATTGGCTGCTAGTTGTAAAACCTAAAAAAATCAATGACCATCTGCCTGATCAGCGTTATCGGCGTTCCATCATTAATCAAAAAACCTATGTTTTCTATCTGCCTATGTGGTTAAATACTATTCTTTAGAGCATGATGTTGTTGAACAACATAGGCACATAGGGCACAGTAGGAATGACTTCCACGATTGCCTTTTTGTTGTGAAACTAAAAAAATCAGTAATCATCTGCCTGATCAGCGTTATCGGCGTTCCATCATTAGTCAAAAAACCTATGTTTTCTATCTGCCTATGTGGTTAAATACTATTCTTTAGAGCATGATGTAGTTGAACAACATAGACACATAGGGCACAGTAGAATTGACTTCCACAATTGCCTGTTTGTTGTGAAACTAAAAAAAATCAGCGTCCATCTGCCTGATCAGCGTTATCGGCGTTCCATCAGTAGTCAAAAAAACTATGTTTTCTATCTGCCTATGTGGTTAAATACTATTCTTTAGAGCATGATGTTGTTGAACAACATAGACACATAGGGCACAGTAGAAAAGGCTGCCGCAATTGCCTGCTAGTTGTAAAACCTAAAAAAATCAGTGACCATCTGCCTGATCAGCGTTATCAGCGTTCCATCATTAATCAAAAAACCTATGTTTTCTATCTGCCTATGTGGTTAAATACTATTCTTTAGAGCATGATGTTGTTGAACAACATAGACACATAGGGCACAGTAGAATTGACTTCCACAATTGCCTATTTGTTGTGAAACTAAAAAAAAATCAGCGTCCATCTGCCTGATCAGCGTTATCGGCGTTCCATCAGTAGTCAAAAAACCTATGTTTTCTATCTGCCTATGTGGTTATCAAATAAGTTAGTTGTTTTACGTTACTTTTTCTATGGTTTGGAATCAGGGAAAAATCATTATTTCACTTTGTTTTTGGTTTTACCGCAAATCACTAACTTTCCTGTATGCAACACACTTGGAAATTCAATTTATCCTCAAAGAAAGACGAAGATGTAACGAAGTGGGTCAGTGAATGCCTCGTTGACCAGCAAAAGGAACTGGAGATATTCCTTTCCTTTTACACCAAATCAGAGGGAGCAGTAGCAGAAAACACCACCATCGAAAAAGTCATTTTCCAAGACACCAATGTGGACGGAAAAATAACAGTGGCCTTTCACAAGGTATTTTACAATGCCTGTCTGAACATCCATGAAACCGATAAAGATCACATGCAATTGACCTTCAAAATAGATCAAGACAATGAAACCTTACAAGTAAGCGGGCCTATCGTCGAAGAGCGTGGTATGGACGAGATATGAGTAATTGCCCTTTGGTAGGCTCACTTAGGTGAATAAAGAGAGGCATTCATCTTTTCCTTATGAATGCCCCTTTTCTAGCTACCAAGATAGCGACAAGAACTAAACCGGAAGCTTGGTTCTTTACTGTTAGCCGATTTTTTGGAAGGCCTGTTCCAAGTCAGCACAGATGTCATCTATATGCTCAATGCCCAGGCTAATTCTCAACATTCCAGGGGTGACGCCAGCAGCTGCTTGTTCTTTATCGGAAAGTTGCTGGTGGGTGGTAGCTGCAGGCTGTATGATCAGTGTCTTGGCATCTCCTACATTGGCCAAATGACTGATCAGTTCCAAGCTGTCCACCAGTTTTTCTCCAGCCTCATTGCCTCCCTTCACTTCAAAAGTCAATACTCCGCCAAATCCTTGCGTAAGGTATTTTTTAGCAAGCGTGTGATGAGCATGGCTCTCGAGACCGGGATAATTGACTTTTTCTACTTTAGGGTGTTTCTCCAGCCATTTGGCTAAAGTCAAGGCATTTTCTACTGTCCGCTCAGCTCGCAGGGAAAGGGTTTCCAAGCCCTGTAGCAATAAGAAACTGTTGAACGGACTAATGGCCGGGCCAAAATCACGCAGACCTTCTACTCTGGCACGGATAGTAAAAGCAATGTTAGGAAGGCCTAGTGGGTTTCCTTCTCCAAAAACCTCCCAGAAATTAAGCCCATGGTATCCTTCTGAAGGTTCTGAAAACTGGGGATATTTACCGTTCCCCCAATTGTAATTACCACCATCTACGATAATTCCTCCTATGGAGGTTCCGTGTCCACCGATCCACTTGGTGGCAGAGGCTACCACGATATGTGCACCATGCTGCAATGGCTTAAATAGATAGCCCCCAGCACCAAAGGTATTGTCCACCACTAATGGAATAGCATGCTTTTCTGATAACGCTGCCAGCTTTTCAAAATCCGGTACATTAAACCCTGGGTTTCCGATTGTCTCGACATAGAGTGCTTTGGTCTTGTCGTCAATCAGTTTTTCCATGTCTTCTGCCTTTTCACTGTCTGCAAAACGGGCTGAAATCCCCAAGCGCTTAAAGGACACCTTAAACTGGTTATAAGTACCTCCATACAGGAAAGGCGAGGTGACAAAATTTTCTCCACTTTCAAGAATATTGCTCAAGGCAATAAACTGGGCAGCTTGCCCGGAACTCACCGCTAACGCTGCTACGCCACCTTCCAGTGCTGCCATTCGCTTTTCGAACACATCATTGGTAGGGTTCATGATGCGCGTGTAAATATTCCCAAATTCCTTTAGCCCAAAAAGATTCGCACCATGCTCGGCTGAATCAAAAACATAGGAACTTGTCTGGTAAATGGGTACAGCACGGGATTTAGTATTGGTATCTGGCTCATGCCCTGCATGAAGTTGTAAGGTTTCGAATTTTAGGTTTTTTAAAGACATAGTAATTTATGGTTATTTTAGAAGATTAAACTCGTATAAATCATGTTCATCACGAACATATTCAAAAATAACAATAACCATCATATTTTAGAGGGTATTGCTAGGTATATATGCCCGGAAACAATACCGTTATAATAGAGCGTTTTTTGAGATAATTTACCATCACTATTCCACTTCACTTTTATCGGTACCAGACTTTCGTAGGGATTTCCTGATAGTTTCCTTCTGGATCATTCCAAAATAGGCTTAAGGTAGGGTGATTAGTATCCCGTAGATAATAAATTCTCACTGGATGAAAGCCCTCTTCAAGATAAAGGGCTCCTTCAGGAGTATTTTCAAGTGAATAATTACCGTCCATGACAGCTATATCATGTATTCTCATAAAAAAATGATGGCTTCCCCGCTCAGCAGAAAAGGTAAATTTGCCACTTTTAGGAACCTTGATGTATCCTTTCCACAGCACTAAATTACCTTTGTCGGTGATATCATCAAAAGTCACCCCGTCTACTTTCGTTTTTGACTGGGCTTTAGTGGTTGGTTGAGGGATCCATGGACTGTTGGTAAGGTAAGTCTCAGCAATTAATCCCGCTTTTGGCTTTTTAAGGCTTATAGCAGGCACCAACGCTTCATCATAGGGCCTTGGCGCTTCTTCATCAGCAATTCGCTTTCGCAAAACGCTCGTTTTGAAGATGCCTTGTAATTCTTCGTTGCTTGCCGATACATCATTTCCTTGCTGGGGATCCTTGGTCACATCATAAATCTCAAAATCATCCTCCTGATCTTGTACATTGTACCGAACCCCTACCATATCTCCTTTCCTGATCATCTGCATTTGTCCCCGTTTTTTACCTTGATGGGACTCCAAAAACTCTGCATAATTGGGGACTTTGCCACCTTGGGCATATTCTACATAAATTTGGCTTGGAGCCTGTTTTCCTTTACCACTTAAGGAAGGCAATAGGGAAACACCATCTGTTCGTACAGGCACAGGAGCTCCTGCTGCATCAGCAAAAGTAGCCATCCAATCATAAGAAATACTGGGCTGGGACACCACTGTGCCGCCGTCTATAGTTGCTGGCCAATGCGCTATCGTAGCAGTACGTAGCCCTCCTTCATAAACATCCCGCTTGATGCCATCAAAATCGCCGAAGTTATTAAAAAACTCTGGCGTATAATCGGCATACTCCTTTGGAAGATAGGATTCCCTGGAAGGGCCATTGTCAGATGTAAATACCACTAAGGTATTATCCCCTATTTCCAGATCCTTGAGCAACTGCATCAGGTCTCCCACCTGGTCATCAATCCGTCTATTGACAGTGGCATAGCGCTTGTAAGTATCCGGCCAAGGGACCTCTGGAGTATTTATATCCTTATCATGGTCATAAGTAGCCTTGTCAAATTCTGGATAAATAAAAGAATCGACTTCTCCTGAAGCTGTATTGATCATCTTACCTTGGGTTCCCAGCCATTGCAATCCTCCATTAAGACCACCGCCAGATGGATAATCTTGCGTAGGCAGTTCGATTACCGCATGTGGGGTGTCAAAAGCCAAATACATAAAGAACGGCTGATGTGGTTTTTCTTCTTGGTGATGCAGGATATAGTCCTTTGCTTTTGCAGTAAACAGGTCTCCTGTATAACATTTATCCAGTCCTTTAACTACTTCATACCCCTCGTACACTTCCTTGCTTCCTCTATATATGCCTTCCACGGGATAGTGCTCATGGCCGTCTCCGTGACGGATATATCCGAAATAGTGATCAAAACCTACTTTCATTGGATGGGTTGGCCAATTGGGCCCTTTACCATCTCCCTGCAAACCCCATTTCCCTATCGCAACAGTTTCGTACCCTGCGTTTTTGAGTACTTGGGCCATGGTATGGTTATCCCCTATTTCTTTATCGAACTGATTATCTCGTACGTGAGCATGGCCTTGGTTTACCCCCATGAGAATGGAAGCCCTAGAGGGAGCGCAGACAGGTGCTGCTGTATAATGGTTGGTTAGCATTGCTCCTTCTTTGGCCATTTTGTCAAGGCTTGGCGTCATGATCCATGGTTCGCTTCTATCATTCTTAGACTTACGCTCATTCTGAAAGAACACGCCTATATCTCCATAGCCCAAATCGTCTACCAATACAAAAATAATATTGGGTTGCTGAGGTGATTGTCCCATAGAAGGAAGGCTCAAGCAGGTCAATGCAGTAAATAACAAAAATAGGTCTCTCATATTAATTTTTGGTTCATTTAATTTTCTACAAATAAACGTAGGCGGTATTCACCTTGGATACAAACAAGCGTTTCGTCAAATAACGAAGGTACATAATTTTCAAATACTAACCATTTTTTATAACTAGTTACAATTGCCCTTTCATTAAAAAACCTTCCTATTTTACTGGTTTACAGCATTTGTCAATTATTAATGGTGATTTTTACTGATGAAGAAAAAACCTGAACTGACCCAATTTAAGTTTCTATTGTCATTTTAAATTAACTTCTAAAAAAAAGCATGAATGATATGGCAAAACGAATATTTTATAACATATTAGGTAGAGGTAATAGTTTAGTGTGTACAATAGGGATATAAAAACCTTCTTTTCACCATGTAGCTTTAATTCCTCAGATCACTTAAAACCATTCAAAAGATTCTTCCAAGGGATTGTTTGTATAACGTAAGATTTGAATGCAGGAAAACAACTTTAATAACTATTCCAATTCGGATAAATTGAAACTCTTATCGCTAGTTAGTCATGAGATACGAACGCCTCTACATGGTATCATCGGACTAACTGAGCAACTTCAGGATACCACACTTAATGAAGAACAGACAGGTCTGGTCGAGCACCTCATTCATACTGAAAGAATCCTTATGAACCTGATCAATGATGTACTCGATTATTCCAAACTCAAAAATTCAGCATTTGACATCAGACTTAAGCCTGCTAGTCTTGTGGGGATCTTAGAAGAGATAAGAACATTATTTGCTCCCTTGGCTGCACAAAAAGGATTAGCCCTGAATACAAAAATAAATATCATTTCAGAATACGTTTTGGTGGATATCCTACGGGTAAAACAAGTCCTTTCCAACCTGATCAATAATGCCCTGAAATTCACCGACAAAGGATCCATTACCCTACTCTGTAACCAACTCACCCCTATCGATGATAGCTCCGCACATTCTTACCGGTTTGCTGTCGAAGACACTGGGACGGGGATACCAAAAGGCAAAGAGAACAGTATCTTCGAAGCTTACGGACAGGCCACCGCAGCCAATGACCGAAATGGAACAGGCTTAGGATTGACAATTTCCAATATGATCCTAAACAATATGAACAGTCATTTGCAACTGGCGAATCCTTCTGATGGAACCAAAGGTGCCATTTTTTATTTTGAGCTGACATTGGATCAGACCTCAGCCCCACCAAAAACAAAGAAGAAACAGTTAACTCATGAGTTTGCGGGAAAACATGCGCTATTGGTAGACGATGACCCACTGGTCCAACAGATTACTGCCTCGATGCTATGTAAAGAGGAAATTGATGTAGCCACGGTATCGTCCATCGACGAAGCATTGATAAGAGTGAAACAGACCAACCCCGAACTCATCTTTATTGACTTGGAATTGGGAGATCAAAATGGGGCAGATTTACTGTCGGATATAAAAAACAACATTGCTGATCCCGGACATCTCATTTGTATGACGGCTTCAGAAAACAGCAAATCTGAAATCCTACACCTGGGTTTTGAGGCTGTTTTGCGGAAGCCATTTAACCGAAGGGCCTTGGCCAGAGTGCTCTCAAACTTGTCACAACCCCCCCAGTAAATAACGAATCCTAATTAATGAATTGGCAAAGGCCTCATTTGCTTGTACTTTTGTGGCATTGACAAAAAAATCCCCGCCAGATTACTCTTTTAGTAAGCTAGCGGGGTTGCTATTAGTCAGTCAGATAAAAAAATTACAAACCTATTTTTGAATACTTTGTGTGGCACAGCGCCAGATAAATTTATAGGGAGCCCCAAAATGCTCACCGGAAGTTTCTTCCGTATCCACAGCCTCTACAATGTATTGGCCTTCCCAAGGTGTTTCCACAGTGATTTCTCCATTGACATCTGTGGTGTATTCCTTTGACCAGCCCGTAGGGCCATCCACTGCCACGGTTACGCCTTCTTTTGCTTCTCCCTTGAACAAGACTTTGTAATGAAGAGGTTTTTTGAGTCCTCCTTTATCAGGAGAAGTCATCACCAATGCCAGATCGGTTTTGGGACCTTCTACTGAAGTTTCTTTCACTTTCCCCACCCATACTTGAGATGCGGTATTGAACTGGTAAACATATTCTCCACCAAGGTCTTTGGCAGAATGGCCAATTTGAAGACGATAAACACCGTCCATGCTTGGTGTAAAGCTAGCGGTAAAATGATCTGAAGAAGGTGACGTCTCCAAAAGCGTCTTCTCTCCTTGTGGGTCGATCAGCCATAGCTCAAATTCTTTTACGTCAGAGTACCAATCATCCACTTCTTCGATGACTCCTTCGCCATATTCACCATAATAGATTTTCACTTGTTGTTCCTTGCCTTTTTTACCGGCCACTGCTGTTTCGATCCACAGGGCATGCGCCATGGCCATTCCAAGATTGGCAAACAATGCCAAGGCAACTAATACACTAAATTTCGTTTTCATCGTTTTGATTGTCTTAATTAGTTATTTAATAAATCATCAATCTGAAGCTGCATCTGAGCTTCTCCCAAACAGCTTTTGAGTCTATAAAACTCCTCCTCCATCAGGGTAAACTGGATATCCATGTGGTATGTCTCAATGACGACCCTGTCCACTCCATCATAAAATGGACTGTGGTCTCCCTCAAAAGACAAGTCATCAATGTATCTACAAAAACCACTAAAGTCCACTTTGCTAAAACTCAGCATGCACTGACAGTACATCATGCCTATCCGGCCGCAATGTTCGCACCTGGTCAGGATAAAATCATCTTTCATCATGATGACCTCCGGATTACAATAGTTCATGCCATTTTCAGTTTGATAAAAATCCAATTGGTGCCTGTTATGGAGACGTTCACAAGTTACTTAGCTGTCACCCGATTGCGCAGAACATAACCACACAGGACTTAATTTCTTTTACAATATCTATATATAAACCATGGCATTTGTCTGTCCTTTCAGGCATTCGCTGCCTGAAAGGACAGGTACCATAAATCTAGAATTTAAAGCCAACACTCAAACGGGCATTCCTTGGTGCTTCTGCCTGATAGTAATAATAGGCGGCATAAGCAGATCCTGAATAGAGGTACTCGTTCAAGAGATTAAATACATTGGCGCGAATGGTCAGGTTGTCATTTTCCCATGATACCCCACCGTCTAGCTTAAAGTAATTGGGAAGAGCCAATTGATTATCACCCGGCCAGTTCCAAGTGCTTCGGTCGCCCATAAAGGTAAATCCACCAGAGATGCCAAAACCTTTTAACGTCCCATTTTGGACAGAGTAGGTTAGCCAAGCATTGGCCACATGCTTGGAAAAGCCAGGTACTAAATCACCAATTCGGTCTTCGTCTATATCCTCTGTGATCTCAGAGTCCGTATAGGCGTAATTTGCAGTAAGTATCAGTCCTTGGGTAATTTCCCCACGAGCATCAAACTCAACACCTTGCGTTCTAGTTTGTCCAAGCTGCAAGGAATATTGGCCAACATCAGTGGGATCTGATGGATCCTGTGGATCTTGAACCAACTGATTGTTCTTAAGAATTCTATACAACGAGATACCGGTACTCCATTTTCCATCGAATAGATTCCTCTTTACGCCAAACTCAATATTATTCCCAGTAATTGGCTTCACGTCGCCTCCATTTCTCAGCTGACCCGTCTGAGGTACAAATGATTGGTCAAAAAGCCCATAAGCAGAAGTATTTTCATCAAAGGAATAGCTAAGCCCTACCCGAGGGGTAACTTGGCTTTCTTCCATTTTACTTCCCGTATTGTCCTGGGTCACAAAAGTATACCTCCCAGCCAAAGTCAATCGAAGGTCATTATCAAAAAATCCAAGCTCATCTTGAATATAGACACCAGAATATGATTGGTTATAATAGGTAGTATTTAACCTTTCTTTTAAGGGTTTACTTCGATCAAAATTTGGCAATCCATTCGGGGGATTTCCATAAGATGGATTTTCCATATCGAACAGATCATCAGGGGTGTCCAATTCATGCGATTGGCTAAAGTCTGCTAAGTACTCTTTGGACCCCATATCAAGACCCGCTAGTATTTTATGATTGATAAATCCTGTTTCAATTTCCCCATTTACATAAAACTGGCCATAAACACTTTCCATGGCTGCATCCCAAATACCTGCATAACGAAGCAATTCGGAACCTTCAATCGCATTGATCCAAAGTGAACTCCCTTCCTGATTGAAGTTGAAATAAGAAATTTGACCTGTTAGCTTCCAATTGTCGTTTATCTTGTGTTGCAAGTTTGCAGTAATGTTATGGTCATCTATTTTGGTTGGCTCCAATCTAGGATCTCCCACGGTGAAGCTTTGGTCATAAATACCATAACCTTCTGTAGAAAACACATAGGCAGACCCCACATTGGACATATTCACATGCTGATAAATATATTCAAGAGTAAGCGTGGTTTTTTCATCCAGTTGGTAGCTCAATACTGGAGCTACACTATACCTGTCCGTGTAGGTATATTCTTGAAAGGAATTTTGGCTCTGCCCCATCACATTCAGACGATAAAGGAGTTTACCATCCTTGCTCAATTTACCGTCCAGGTCAAGTGTTCCTCTGTACAAGTCATAGCTCCCCATGGTTAAGTTTACTTCCCCGTGAGACACTCCAGTCGGTTTTTTGGTCACGACATTGTAAATACCACTAGGCTCGCCATTGGACATCATAAATCCGGCTGGCCCTTTTACGAACTCGATAGTCTCTACGAAACTCATATCTTCATTCAAGGGACCCCATCTAGACGTAACATTCATGCCATTTCTGAAAGCTCCAGCACGAGATCCGCGCATATTTACACGGGCATATAGATTTCCCCAGTGCTCCAAACGGGTAGCACCACTTACATTTCTCAATACTCCATCGCTCATATCGATTACCTGCTGATCTTTTAGTGCCTGCGATGTGATCACCTGAATGTTTTGCGGTACTTCGATCAATTCCTCATTTAAGCGAAGACTTACTGAAGGCTCATCCACCTTATATTCACTCCTTTCACCTGTAACGGTAACTTCTCCCAGTTCGGATTCTGTTTCTTTTAGCGTAATGGTGCCAAGTGCGGTGGACTGTCCATTGCGCACAGTGAGGCGCTTATGCACTGTGCTGTGGCCTACAGCAGAAATGTCCAAGGTATAGCTTCCAGCAGGAGCCGAAAATTCAAAGTGTCCATCATCACCGGAAGCTGCTCCATAGGAGGTTCCTTTCAGAATTACGGATGCGTAAGGCAGGCCATTGCCTGAATCATCTTTTACATATCCATTGATAGTTCCTGTGGATTGGGCCATGACCAATTGGCCCATCCCGAATAAAATCAATACAAGTACAATTTGTTTCATTTGTCTTATTTAGATTAAGTTTAATTAAGACAAAAGTAAGCCCGAAAATGATAACATCTAAATTATTTAGAATGATTTTAAATTTATTTTGTCTATCGTTTTTTAAATAAGATTGGTAAAACTTATAATCCTTCTGGTGTTTTAAAACCTGATTTTTTTTTATGTGTACAAGTCCTGCGGATGAATCCGCAGGTTACTAAATTCATCGTGCCGCTGGCACTTTACCGCAGTATGTACATTAGGAATAGCAGCAGCCTGTCCTGAAAGCTTTCGGGGGCAAAAGTAGGAAAGTCCAATAAAGCATAGGAAATTAAATTCGATAGGAACAGCAGATATATTCAAACTGGGATACTTTTTTAAATGCGTTCGCCCGGGAGACACATCTATTTATTAAGCTTTAATTCCATTCATTATCAGTAAAAAAATTATTTCTTAAACCCGGATTATGCGTTAGGAATCGTAGTGAGAGCTGAAATTGCAAGAAAATCAGTTAGTTTGGAGGCATTAGCGTAGCACCGCTACGGTTATGCCGAAAACTAAAGTGAAACGGCTGATTTTGAAGCAGTTTCAGGTCGCAACACCTGTGCGCCGTGGCGTAGATAGGCTAATGCATATTCCGGGTTAAAGATTTATATCACCGTATTTTTTACGACATAGACCCATCTCATCATACAAAAAAGCCAGCCTACTACTGTAGACTGGCTTTTACCCAATACACTAAACAATAATCACTTTCACTATTTCTCCTACTCCTTCACCACCTTATGTACTGTCCGTAATCCGGACTGGTTGATATGTACCAAATAGATACCAGCTGCATAGCTGCTGATGTCCCAGGTAGAGGTCGGTTCCTCTAAGGTCCTGGTGACCATCAACACGCCATCTGCATTATAAATACTCACTTCCACAGGCTTTTCTGCTGAGGCAGCTACCTCCAGTTGGAGTTTTCCTTGGGTAGGGTTCGGGAATACGTTTACCGTGGTAGGTTCTGCCGATTGGTCTTCCCTAATGGAGTTTTCTTCCTTGGCAATAGTCGTCCTTTGCGCAGCAGAAGCATCATTTACACTATCTGGGGCTACCCCAAACAACAGCCTTCCATAATAGTAAACTGCCATTTGCTCTTGAAGTATCCACCCGCTTTCGGTATGATTCGAATAATCGTTTTCCTGATCAAAATCCGCCCAATCCGTCTTCGTGATCCTTACTTTTAGCTCCTCGGTTTCACTCAATGGAGCTAATTGGCCAAGTGAGGCATCAAAGGTAATATCCACATAATGGTCTGCTGTGGCGGTAGGTGTTCCGAGTGCCATAAAAGTCCCCTGCATATTTTCCTTTCCTAGCGCTGCATAATCCTTCCAAAACTTCAGGTCTCCCCACCGTCTTTGGTCAACCAATAACGAATATGAAGGCCTTCGTAATCCAATGGTACATTTCCGGTGTTGTAGAGATCGAATGCTTTCTTAATGGTATTGTCATTGGAAGCATTATTCTTGGCCATGACCACTGCGGCTTGTTCCATAGCAACAGGCTGCGGCTCTTCTCCCCAGATCAGCCTGTCGTCGGCGTAAAGGGTAATCTTATCATGCACAGTGTAGTTGGAAGCTGCTGACATGGAGTAATCATTAGCTTCATCAAAAGCAGACCAGTCTGCATCATGGATGGCTGATTGGAGCTCACCCGAATTACCATCACTTGCTATTACATTTCCTTCTGCAAAACCATATTCCACATACCCAAAAGCATTTTCCCTAGGCTCATCGAGCATGACATATGCCATGGTTACTTCATCAGAGCCCATGCTTGCATAATCAACCCTCGTTTGGATATCGTTTCCTTGTTCTGCTGTCAGCCAATATCGGGCTGTAATATTACCCAAATCCACAGTCATCGTATCCTTATTCACCAATGTTAGATAAGGCTTTATTTGATTATTGGAAGGAGCAGAAGCATCTCCATTTTTATAATGCACTTCGAGCTTCGGAAAGGCATGGTATAATGCGGCTATTTCAGTTTCGTCCAAGGCATAATTATACAGCCTCACATCATCCATCAAGTCACGATAAGGTTTGTTTTCATCCGAATTTCCCAACCGTACTGGACTGGACTTCCCTATTTTACCGGTGGAATAACCTGCTTCTGCTGTCTTCTCACCATTGAAATAAAACCTGATTTGGCTGTCATCTTTGTCCCGTATGGCCACCAAATGCACCCACTCATCGGTGAAGAGCGGATGGGAAGTGCTATTGCCCACAGAGGTACTGATGGTCGTCTTGGTGCGATCATCGTCAATACCAAAGGTCAACCGACCATCTCGAAGCTGTATACCGTACCAATTATCGGCAAAGCTTCCTTTATGGATCAGATAACAGTCTTTTCCATCACCATACCGATACGTGTCTTCGGCTATTTTTACCCACATGGAAATGGTAAATGAGGTTTCGTCAAACAGGAGGTGATCATCATGTGCAATGTCAACAGAAGCCGTGGCAGACGGTTCATCAAATACATACGCTTGCCCAAATTTGCCCGCCACACGTGCTGTCGATTGGTAGCCTTGCGACTGCCCATCTTGACCATATTGGCTATAATCTTCTACTAAGGTACCAGCGGCTTCGTCCATTTTCCAATAGGCTACCAATCCAGCTGGTGCTGCAGCATGGAAAGACCAGACGTCTCCTTGTGTGGTTCCTTTAGCACCAATGGCATCCACCCGCCAAAAATAGGTGGTTTGTGCTTGTAAATCCTCAAGTTCATACTGTGGGGTGGCTACCGGTAAAGTACCTAACAAAGCCAAACTATCTGGGTCTGTTCCCAAGTACACCTCGTACGACGAAGTATTGACCCCTCCATTCCAAGAAACCTGTACTGTATCACCAAAACCTTCCAAGACGTCTTCTTCACCGAGTGAGGGAGCAAAAGCCTTCATCGGTGTAGGGAGTGTATGATAAAGCTCCAGGATTTCCTGCTGGGTCAAGCTTTTATTGAATAGCCGTACTTCGTCGATGTTTCCTCTAAAAGGTGTCCCAAAGCCATTGGAATTACCTATAATGATCGGCTCATCTTGACCAATGGTCAACTCAGTTCCGTCATTGACTTCCTTGATTTCTTCACCATTGATATACAACCTCAACACACCCTCTTCAATGTCTCTGATCGCCACTAGGTGCGTCCACTCACCTGTAAAAATAGGTGAAGCACTCGTGGATAACTGTGTCTTGTCATGATTGTCATCAATGGCAAACCGGAGGTCACCATCCTTGATTTCTATACCGTACCACTGCCCGGTTCCACCAGTTGCTTCGTCGGCAGAGAAGGTGCCTTTGTGGATGAGGTAAGATTGGGATGAACCATCCGTGGACTTGAGCCACATAGAGATGGCAAAGGAATGGGTATCAAAATACAGCTGGTCAGCATGGGGAATGAACACATGGGAAGGATTTTCGGCATTGGTCATGTCCAGGGCATTATCGACCTTTCCGGTTACCCATGAATAATCATTGAGTTCATTCACCTCACCATCATTACCGTAATCGGTGCTATCTCCTACCAACGTTCCTTCTGAAGCATCCATTAACCAAGCGCCTACTAGACCTCTGGGGATATAAGGCCTGGTCCTAAAACGCCACACTTGCCCTTCGGTAAGCCCCAATTCATTGCCGGCATCCACTCTCCAATAATAATCGGTATCTGATTGCAATCCTTCCCATTCATAGGCAGTGGTTTCCAAAGAATCAAGGAACAGAAGGTTCTCTTGATCATCACCTGCATAGAGCACATAATAATCCGTGTTTTCACTTCCTGACCATGTCAGCTGTACAGAAGTGGTATCTGCAAAACTACCCTCATGCTCAGGATGGCCATTGGCAGGTTCTGATGGCGCAGTGGGCACAGGAATGGTCTTGAAAGTCTCAGAAACTGCTGAAATGGCCTCCAGTTCGGATTGATAAGGTTGTAGTTTAAATTGATAGTTGGTATTGGGCACAAGATCGGCCAGTTCGTATTCCGTCACATTCCCTCCTAAGCTATCCAAAAAGATAAAATCATCTTCCTCTGAAGCTATTGACAAAACAATGCCTTCATAGCCGCTATCATTATTGGTCCAGTTTATAACCATGGATGAACTCGTAATATCACTGGCGGCAATAGCTGTCACGGGCTTCAGAAAGGCTGGCGGTGCCTGATCGGGCAAGCCATTGATATAATGTTCGATATTGGCATAGCCGTCAGCAGCGATCTGCATGGCATCTGATGGGTCGCTCGGATCCAAGCCGTTGGCTGTCTCCCAGTCATCAGGAATGCCGTCCCTGTCGCCATCAGGTCGAGCAGGTGCTCCAAATAGTTGTCCAGGGCCTCCCATCGGCAGCTCCCTTTCATTGGAAATCAACTTCCCTTCCAGCCCGAGACTGGTCAATTCTGTCATCAGAAACTCATCCACTTGGTCCCTTCTCGGATAGTTTGCCCCTACTTGCTCCAATACAAAATCATAACTTTCCTGCGCAGTCATGACGTTGGCTGGAAAGGGATAATCATAGGGCTCATCGGCAAAGGTCGTGATGCCCTCATAGGCAGAAAGCTGTACCAGCTCCCCATCCAAGGAACCGTTGAGGTTGCCATCATGGTAATTTCCGGAAACATATGGGATAAAACTTTCTGTACCTCGAGAAAAAGGCCTAATGGAAGTACTTGGACCATCGATATAGTAATTGTTCACGATGTTCACCCGGGATTCGGCCGTAGATCCACCCATGATGTATCCACCACCTCTTCCCCAATTATACACGACGTTATTGACGAATTGATTGCGGTTTTTCACCTTTGGGTTTCTCGTGTTATTATCGATATATAGATTCCTGAAAAGACTGATCAAGCCAGAAGGCTCCAACAGGCCACCACAAGAGTGTGTCTCCAGCCCTTGGGAGATGATGCTGTTCTGAATGGTAATGCTGTCCGCATGCCCCGTAATGGAAAAGGTCTCATCCCTTCCCCAACTCGCCGAAACATGGTCAAAAATCAGGTTTTTGGCATCATCGGTCATGGTCATGGCGTCCGCACCACTGGTACCATAACGACCCATTCTCACCCGGAGATAGCGGACGATGGTATTACTCGCTTGGGTAAAGGTAATGCCGTCACCATAGATCACCACTCCGTCTCCTGGAGCCGTCTGACCGGCGATGGTCACATTCTTGGAAACAATAATCCGGGAATTGGTCTGAATGATACCTCCTACTTCAAAGACGACAATCCTATTGGACTGGCTTACGGCATCTCGAAAAGAACCAGGACCGGAATCATTCAGGTTGGTCACAAGGTAGACTTCGCCATACCGGCCTCCTTCTGCCATCCTTCCGGCACCCTCAGCTCCCGGAAAGGCGATGGTCTGTGCTTTACTTGGTGAAATCAGTCCTCCTGAACATAGAAGAACCATGAGACAGAGATATCCTGTCTTAATAATGAATTTGGTAAAAATTTGCTGCATGTTAGTAAGGTTATTTTGGTTAGAATCTCTTCACTAACACCAGGGGTTTGAAAAATAAATCAATGGGATAAAGCTGCTAAAAATTCACCTGAAAACTATACTGGTGTATCCTGACATTTCCTTAGAAAAAATTAAATAGATAAATTACCTCGCTTTTAAAAACCTTATAATACTTTTAAAAATACGTTTTATTAAATTTTATACGGTCAACCATCGTATTTGAATATATAATTTGAGAAACCTTTATTTATACACACCTTATAAACGGATGTTTATCTATATAATTACCTCATTAATACTCTTTGAGAACCAATCAATAGTAAAATACCCCAAACAGGGTATTTTTTTTACGCTAATTGTAGGGTAATTTTGACTTATAAATTAACAACAACCTACAAATATAGCGAGATATAATGCATTTTTACAACTACAACGACCAATTGAGGAAAATCGATCGCGCAGGAAGGGGAGCCATAATTTCACGTGGTATTGCCACTGGCACTATTGGCCTTTTTCTTTTTGCCACAGCCTTTACCTTAGATCTTCGTTTGCTGCTTGGCTCAGTTTTGTGCTTATTGATTTGCTGGATGCTTGAATCCTATTTTAAATTAAATGAGGATAAGCACCAACAGATATTTGACCAAAATGGAAACCCCTTTCATCAGCCGAATCTCAAAGGGTTAATCAAAAACTGGATTGGAGAACTCTTCTTCTCTCTCAACGGAATTTTCTACTTTCTGGCCATTCTTTTGCACGGTGTTCTTTTCGTCCTTATACAGCAACAGGTAATGCTATAGAATAAACCACACATCCCATAAAACCAATTTTTAGACTACGATTTATGGTTAACAACATAGACACATAGGGCACAATAGGAAATACTGTCACAATTGCCTGCTACTTGTAAAACTAAAAAAATCAGTGAAAATCTGCCTGATCAGCGGTATCAGCGTTCCATCATTAGCCAAAAAACCTATGTCTTCTATCTGCCTATGTGGTTAAACACGAGTCAGTTAACTATGGTTTAACGGTCTTTTTTACCGCCACTGTAAAGCTCATATCTCAATAACCTACAGTCAATAGTCCCGTTATAGAAGGCTATTTTCCGACTCGGCCTCAGCCCTACACGCTTGCCTAGCTGGGGATTACCTGTAAAAATAAAACCTGTATATCCTTGGCAATGTTGCTTCATGAAATCCCCCATACGCTGATAGGTAGTGACCAGCTCTTCTTCTTCGCCTAGCCTTTCCCCATATTCTGGGTTAAAGAAAACTACGCCTTGCTCTTGATCGGGCACTGTAGTCGCCGCAAAATCAACTTCCTCAAACGAAATATGATCTATCACATTGGCAACAGAAGCATTTTCCTTGGCTGCTTGAAGCGCCCTTTCACTAATATCAGAAGCAACAAACTTTGTGGAGATGTTGTCATTTACTTTAGATTGGAGTTGCTGCTGGAGTTGTTGGTAAATAGAAGGATTATAGCCTTTGATATGCATAAAAGAATAGTGCTCCCTGAACAGTCCAGGATAGCGGTTGGTAGCCATCAATGCTGCTTCGATGACCAAAGTCCCCGCGCCACACATGGGATTGATAAAAGGCTCTTTGGTATCCCAATTGCTGGCCATAATGGTCGCCGCTGCCAAGTTCTCTACCATTGGAGCTTTCCAAGGCAGTTTTCTATATCCTCTTTTGGAGAGTGTATCACCGGAGGTATTGATAAACAGGGAGGCTTGCTTTTCTTTCCAAAACAACTGGAAAACGGCTCCATCAAACTCAGCTCCAGAATCAGGCCGCTGGCCAGTATGATCCCTAAAGCGATCCACGATGGCATCTTTCACCTTAACATTGACGATGAGTGGGTTATTCACACTTTCGTTTTCTACATGGCTCACCACTGAAAAGTAAGTATCATTATCGATATAATCTTCCCAGGCAATATTCTTCACACGTCGGTAGATATCACGGGCGTGATGGAGGTAAAAGGTCTTTATTTCAAAAAGGACATGGCTAGCCACCCTCAAGTGCATATTTAAAAAAATGCATTCATTCATGGTCGCATGTAGCTCTATGCTGGTCCGATCTACATTTAACGGCTTGAAGCCAAGCGCAATAAGCTCTTGTTCCAGATAGGGTGCAAACCGATCCTTACAGGTCACCACGACCTTCCCTTTTTGGTCAAAATTGTTCATGGTGACAAAAGTAAGCTTTTTGAGGGAGTTTTTGGTTATCCATTATCGGGTTATTGATACCCGCCAGCGTTCAAGGTGCTGACTTAACTGTACGACCTATTATCCATGATCGAGCGACCATATCCCCAAAACACCGTCATTCCCTGAGCAAAGTCAGCTACCAGTTAGTGCCAAGTGGGCGTTTCTTCTCTGGCTTAGCATCTTGATGTTCAATTCACCTTGGCTTGACTTCTTTGATCCATTTGGCCAAAGTCTGGTATCCAACGTGATGTTCTTCGGCAAACTCCTCTGCATTGGCATTTTCATCATCCATCGTATAATCCATCCATTTGTCCAAAATTTCATCTTTGCTATAGACTTTGGGAGAAAAATCTTTTTGTAAATGGTGGCCATTCACGTCCAGTAAATCCAACAGCTTATACAAGTCACTCCTTATGTCTGCTCGGCTAAGATCAAGTCCTTCCTCTTTGAGTTTTTCTACTGCTTTAGTTTTCACTAAAATGGGTTTGACAGCAGTTCCTTTTTTTGCGGCATCTTCCAAGTGGACCGTCTTTCCCTTAGAATCAATGTAGATAAACTTCTCTGGATGCTCCTGAATGGTCTTAATGGCTTCTTTGATCAAGCGTTTCATGATGCGTCTTTTTTTGATGTAAAGTACTCTTATCAGTGCAATGTCCACACCAAACTAGGTGAACTGGTACACTTATTCTACGGAATATCCACTGTTACCGTTGAGTAATTCATCCTATCGCAAAATTTTATCGTACTGGCATGGAGTTTTTAACTCAACATTGTGCCTTATGTGGTTGTCAAATAAGTTAGCTACTTTATCTTGATCCTTTTTGATGTCTTAACCTGAGCTCGACTTATTTTTAGCATTAAAAGCGTCATAGCGAACCCTTTTTAGGAGGATGTGGGTTCGAAAAGGGTGTGGCAACTCGCCGCGGCGAGCTGCCACGGCTTCCACCCCTCAAATCTCCCTCTAAGCCTCGCAGTGCATGTTCCGACCACTGTACGGAAACGATTTTATAATCGAACTGAGGTTGCGTGTAGTCCGGTGTATCTTTTGGCCTATCTCTACGTTGCAAAAAGACTTCCTTAGCTACGGCTAGGGGCGTTTTTTGCGCCTTGATCTCGTCCAAAATCCACTACCGCCTTACCCGTCATTTAAGCGTTGACTTGCCCCTAGGCTACTGCGGTTTCCAATTTACAAATCGGGACAAAGTGCCAGCGGCACGATAAATTTTGTAACCTGCGGATTCAGGAGCTTAAGCTCTCCTCAACCTCCCGAAGGAGTGCCAGCGGCACGGATGATAGCTATGCCTACACGAAAATTGTCTCCCTTCAAAACACTAAACGCCTTTGCCCTGTGTTGGATGTATTCATTGACCAATAAAAGGACAATTTTAAGTACCTTTGTAAATGAGTATTGGAACTAAATTCCAAGCAACGGGTTTATTTTACCATCATTGGTTTTTACATGATGGTGAATTCCTATTTACAAAACCTCATGGGCCTTGACCCCATGAAAAAGTAAGCACATATGAACGTAAAAAAAAGAGTGGTCGTGGGACTTTCCGGGGGTGTGGACAGCTCTGTGGCAGCCTATCTCCTTCAAGAGCAAGGCTACGAAGTCATCGGCATGTTTATGAAAAACTGGCACGATGAATCTGTTACCATTTCCAATGAATGTCCATGGATGGAAGACAGCACGGATGCCATGCTAGTGGCAGAAAAACTGGGAATCCCCTTTCAGGCTATTGACCTGAGCGAAGAGTACAGGGAACGGATAGTGGACTATATGTTTGCCGAATACAAAGCAGGAAGGACCCCCAATCCGGACATACTTTGCAATCGCGAAATTAAGTTTGATATTTTCCTTAATGCCGCCCAAAAACTCAAAGCTGACTACGTGGCCACTGGGCATTATTGTCAAAAAGGGGAAATTGAAGTGGACGGGAAGCCAGTGTACCAACTCCTGGCTGGAGCGGATAACAATAAAGACCAAAGTTATTTTCTTTGTCAACTCAACCAAACCCAACTTGCCAAAGCCCTCTTCCCCATTGGGCACCTACAAAAGTCGGAAGTAAGAAAGATCGCCAAGGAACAGGACCTGATTACCGCAGATAAAAAAGACAGCCAAGGCCTTTGCTTTATTGGCAAGGTGAGATTGCCGGATTTTCTACAGCAACAGCTCAAGCCAAAAAAGGGTGATATCATCATCATCCCAGAGGATTTGCCCATTTACCAACAGCAACAAATCCCCGCAGGAGTTGATATAGAAGACCTCAGTTTAGAGACGCTGAACCATATCTGTATTCCCATTAACCATGATGCCCAACAGGGCAAAAAAGTAGCAGAGCACAACGGTGCGCATTACTTCACAGTCGGGCAGCGAAAAGGACTCAATGTGGGCGGTACAGGAAAACCCCTCTTTGTGATAGAAACGAATACTCAGCAAAATGTCATTTTCACAGGATTGGGAGAGGACCACCCGGGGCTTTTGCGGAGCGGGCTTTTTGTGCCAACAGAAGATGTACACTGGATTAGGGACGATCTCAGGTTGACTCCTGGTCAATCAAAGAGATACCTTGCCAGGATACGTTACAGGCAGCCATTGAGCGGAGCGACATTGATCATGAAAGAAAATGGTCTTTATGTACTGTTTGACCAGCCCCAAAAAGGAGTAGCTGCCGGTCAGTTTGTGGCTTGGTACGAAGGTGAAGAAAGCATAGGATCCGGTGTAATTGCCTGATAGATAGAATATATACTACTTAACATCGGTAGATAATGGGCGCGGGCTAGTTATCTACCGATGTATTTTTATTGCCTCCTCCGATGTGATGGAGTAAATAATATCTTTTTGTGTTAATAAATCTTGTCGGTTACCAATGTTTTTCCAGCAGTTTTTAAGTATATTCAAACATAAAAAATCCATAACTATGAAAAAACCAAATATTACTCATTACAGTTTTTTATTTGCACTTGCACTGCTGTTCAGTACGGCGGCTTTTGGCCAAGATGAAAAGCCTTTAAGTCCTCCTGCCACTGCTACTGGCGAAGTCAATGGTGCAAATATCACGATTAACTATTCAAGTCCTGGCGTCAAAGGAAGAACAATATGGGGCGACCTAGTACCCTTCGACAAAGTCTGGAGAGCTGGTGCTAATGCCGCAACCACTTTCGAAACGGATAAAGATATCAAAGTAGAAGGTAAAAACCTGCCCGCTGGTCGCTATAGCTTCTTTATCATTCCGGGTCCTGAAGAATCCGTCTTTATTTTTAATTCAGTGCCTGACCAACCGGGAAGTTCAAAATATGACGAGTCAAAAGACGTAATACGCGTAACAGTTCCTTCTCAAGAAACATCCACAATGGAAGAACGCCTTGTGTACGAAGTCGTGGACGATGGATTTGAGATCCGCTGGGAATACGGAAAAGGAAAAGCCCATATTGAGTAACCCGCTTCAGAAAAGCCCATTTATATCAAAACCGTCTTTCATCAGAAAGACGGTTTTACTTTTTTTTGGGCGTAGCAGAACCCAGAATATCCTGTAGGTCCAAGCCGACTCATGCAGTTTGCCATACCTGTGCGCCGTGCCTAGACAAGCTAATGCATATTACGGGCTCAAGTCTCTCAGACAGCTGTCAAGCGATGAGGAATCCCAATGCATAAACTGGGTTGAATTAACCATTTAGGAGCCTTACCTTTGATGTCTAAACTACGTATATCTTGGCTTTCGATCCTTATAAAACCAATTTGCCGGTCGTGGACATCATTCCACAGGTAAAAAAAGACCTTAACGTAAACAACAGCCTGATCCTTCACGCTCCTCCGGGAGCTGGAAAAAGCACATTGATTCCCTTGGTCCTGAAAGATGAAACTTGGCTGAAGGGGAAGAAAATCCTTATGCTGGAACCACGACGGCTTGCCGCCAAATCAATTGCCTCCAGAATGGCAAATTTACTAGGTGAGCCTGTGGGACAAAATGTCGGTTACCGGATACGGTTCGAAAACAAGGCTACAAAAAACACCCAGATAGAAGTCCTTACCGAAGGTATCATGACACGTATGATCCATCAGGACAACGCCTTGGAGGAAGTGGGTTTGGTGATTTTTGATGAATTTCATGAGCGCAATATCCACGCTGATGTAGCCATGGCACTCTGTAGGGAAGTACAAGAAATCCTGCGCCCTGACCTGAAAATCCTGGTCATGTCCGCCACCTTGGACATGCCCCAGCTTTCATCACTTCTTAACGCGCCGATAGCGGAAAGCAAAGGCCGACAATATCCGGTCGAAATCATCCATACCCATGATGCGGACAGCTGGACCTTACCAGAACAAGTGGCACAAACCATCAAATTAGCCTCCAAAGAAAAAACGGGGGATATTTTGGCTTTTCTACCTGGTCAGCGTGAAATTAAAAAGACCCAGGAATTACTCCAGCGAATGATTCCTGAAGTCAGTATTTTTCCACTATATGGCCAGCTAAGTCCACAAAGGCAACAGCAGGCCATTCTTCCTCACCCAAATGGGAAACGTAAAGTGGTATTGGCCACCTCTATCGCAGAAACCAGTTTGACGATAGAAGGCGTCAGTATCGTCGTGGATTCCGGATTTGGAAGGACAGCTAAATTTGACCCAAAGTCAGGGCTAAGCCGATTAGAAACCGTCAAGATATCGAAAGATGCCGCCGATCAGCGAGCAGGAAGAGCAGGAAGGCTAGGTCCCGGTACCTGTTATCGATTATGGACCAAAGCAACGGAAGACCGGTTAGCCCCCTTCAGGGTACCCGAGATCTTAGAAGCAGACTTGGCATCACTCTGTCTGGACTTGGTACAGTGGGGCATCAAGGACATTCCTAATATGACTTGGCTTACCCCACCACCTAATGGTGCACTGTCACAGGCCCAAGATCTATTAGAGCAGTTAGGGGCCATAGCGGATCAAAAACTGACCAAGCATGGTGAGGCTTTACGGAATTTGCCCTGTCATCCCAGGATTGCACACATGCTGCTCAAGGCACAATCAGATGGTAATTTGGCTTTAGCAACGGACATTGCTGCGATTTTGGAAGAAAAAGACCCTTTGCCACCTAACTCAGGAACCGATATTAATCTTAGAATTGAGGCGCTGAGAAGGCATAGGTCCACCAACAAACAAGGAAGGGGTTTTGAACGAATAGAGAAAGTCGCAGGAAATTACAGGAGGCTTTTTGATATCCCAGCAGACAATGTGCTGGTAGATAGCTATGAAAGTGGACTGATCCTTACGTACGCTTATCCTGAGCGCATCGCGCATGCCCGGCCTGGAAATAACGCACAATTCAAGCTGACCAATGGTAAGATCGCCAGTATGTATCATAAGGATGAACTGGCCCATGAGCCGTGGTTAAGCATAGCACATGTAGATGCACGTGATGGGATGGGGAAAATCTTCATGGCAGCCCCACTAAACCCAAAAGACTTGGCACCATTGATACAAACCGATGATGTGGTCACTTGGGATTATAAAAATGGAAATTTGGTGGCAGAAAAACAGTGGCGGATAGGCCATATCGTGTTACAATCAAAACCACTTCCTACCATCAGCGCTACACAAAAAACAGCGGCGATCGAGAAGGCAATCCAACAGGATGGTAGCCGTTTGCTTGATTTTAACGAATCTGTTCAGCAATGGCAAAACCGTGTATTGAGTCTGAGAAAATGGACTCAAAATAACCTTTGGCCAGATGTATCCATCCCATCATTGCTTCAAAACACCGAATGGATCGCTCCTTACTTGGATGCCGTCACATGTACGGAGGACTTCAGGAAGCTCAATTTGCTCGACATCCTCCATTACAGCTTGGGGATGGATCAGCAACAACAACTCGAACACTTGGCACCGAGCAGGATTGAGGTGCCAAGTGGCTCCAAAATAAAGCTCCATTATCATCCAAACGGAGAGCCTCCCGTGCTAGCAGTAAGGCTCCAAGAGGTATTTGGAATGATGGACACCCCTACCATCCACGAGGGCAAACAAGGCGTCTTGATGCATTTACTTTCTCCTGGTTTTAAACCTGTACAAGTGACCAGCGATTTAAGAAGCTTCTGGGAAAACACTTATTTCGAAGTGAAAAAGGAACTAAAACGCCGTTACCCAAAACATTATTGGCCGGATAATCCCTTAGATGCAGAGGCTGTAAGAGGCGTAAAAAGAAAATATCCCTGATGAAGTTAGTTATACTGCGCTTTTTTGATGACCTTTGACGAAATATAAACAAGCCGATTCCCCTCCTATTTTCAAAAAAACTATTTCCAAATTTCTATTCGGTTGAATGTTAAGCGATTAGTTCATTTATCTGTCCGATTATTTTGTTGAGGTTTTGAATATAGGTGTGGTGCTTGTATGTCAGAACTAAATATCATTTATGGCAAGATCGAACAATAGTTTTATTAAAAAGCAGAAAGCAGACCGAAAGGCGAAGAAGAAAAAAGAAAAATTGGAAAACAGGCTGGAGAAAAAAAGGCACGAAACCAGCGGGAAACTTGAGGATATGATCGCTTATGTGGATGAGTTTGGCAATATCTCCGACACTCCCCCTGAGCCACCTGAAGACAAAGACAAAAAGAAAAAGAATTCCGGTTCTGCTCCAACTGACTAACCTACCCATTTCTTACAATATTTGGCCCTCACAAGCAGTGAATGGGCCTTTTTTGATTTATATAGGTCTGTGAGACGCGTGATTTTAGGGGATAAGCCAAAAAGCTGGCGAGTTGGAGATGGTTCGGATAGAAGGCTGATGGCGCAGATGATTATGATTTGCGCTGATTTTTTTCTTAAACCCGGAATATGCATTAGCCTATCTACGCCACGGCGCACAGGTGTTGCGACCTGAAACTGCTTCAAAATCAGCCGTTTCACTTTAGTTTTCGGCATAACCGTAGCGGTGCTACGCTCACATAGCCATAGTTTTTTACCAATGGTCGACAAACAGGTTAAAGCCCCTCAACATTTTGGTGAATACTGTCTATCTTAGTGAGAAGCTAATAATAACCATAACCACCCAACCATGAAACAAAAAGTTACGCTTTTGCTCATTATGATCTTTTTAGGCTCAATGAGCTATGTTTTTTCCCAAAGCCAAGATATTTTTGAAATCAAAATTTACCATTTCAGTACGGCTGAACAAGCAAGTAAAACCAATCAGTTTTTGGAAGAATCCTATATTCCTGCGATGCACCGGAAGGGCATCCAGCATATAGGTGTCTATGAGCCCTTGGAAACGGATAGCTTGGCCGGGAAGAGGATCTATGTCTTCACTCCTTACCCTTCTGCAAATTCTTATATGGATATCTCGTCCACGCTTCACCTAGAAGATCTGCCCAAAGGAAAGCACTACCAAAAGGCTACACACGATGCCCCTCCTTACGACCGTATGGAAGCTATTTTACTAAAAGCCTTCAGTGGAATGCCCCACTATGACATTCCCAACTTGGAAGGGGATCAGGAGGAGAGAATTTATGAACTTAGGAGTTATGAAAGTCCCACTGAGCAACTGTTTCACAACAAGGTAAGCATGTTCAATAATGGCGAAATTGATATTTTTGACCGACTAGATTTCAATGCGGTGTTCTACGGTGAGGTCATCGCTGGGCCAAATATGCCGAACCTAATGTACATGACATCCTTTACAAACATGGATGCTGAAAAATCCGCTTGGAAGGCTTTTGGTGCTGACCCAGCTTGGATTGAGCTTAGAGATGATAAAGCGTACCAAAATAATGTCTCTCACATCGATATTATGCTGCTCAGACCACTCGAATACTCTGAATTGTGATCGGGGAAACAAAATGAGCTGGTTTTGCCTGCTGCGGCAGATCATCAGGCCGCAAAACCTTTGCGCCATGGCGCAGGTAGGCTAATGCCACCTCCGTATTGAACATGATCTCAGCTATTCTAATAATAGTGCTATCCAACATTAATTGGGAGCTTGTCTGGTGTTAATAGTCCTTTCTGCACCAGACATGTTCTTTTTTCTAAGATGGATTGTAGGGAGAGAGATTGTTCGGCAAGACACCTTGGCATCCCATCTATCATTCTATCCAAAAAGCCTCCGTAGCCAATGGTCGGTTCAGTCCTTAGGGGGAGTGATCATGATGTGGGCACGGTGTGTTCCCGGATCCATGATCCAAGGCATACCCGGTGCTTCCGGCTTCAATGGAAGCCCCGTACTCTCCACAGTCGCATAGGGAATGTACACCACATACCTGAAGTTACCGTCCAGCACCTTGCCCTTGCTCCAGTCCACCTCTTTTTCATCGGCAGTTAATACAAAAAGCGTAGCACCATTGTCAGGCATCGTGAGGCTGCCAGCCTGTACTTCTTCCTCCCTAATATCAAAAATCTCCCGAAAGCTTTTGCCTTCCTTTTTCAATTCCCTCCCCCTCTGCATGAAGGGTTCCAAATCCTCTTGATAGCAGGCGACACTCAACCCATTTTGCTTAGGGTCATCGCCTATGCAAATCATTTCATTTTCTCCTTCCCTAAGAACAGTGAATTCTCCTTGCGCATTATAGCCATAGACTTTTGCTCCTTTTCTATTCTCTTCAGGAGCGGCCAAAACAGCCACTTTGATCTGAATGTCTTTTGGAGGAATGGAACTCTGTCCAGGGGAATAGCTAAAGCTGGCAAACAATAATAGTATTATCAATCCTGGTCTCATAGCAATTGGTTTACCCCGCTAAATTAATTGCAGGTTTAGTACAAAATACCTATTCAATTTACCATTATTTTTGCTTCAGGCAAAAACAACTGAAGGGATCAGTTATTATTCCTCTTCAAACATGCCTTTTAGATCAGTCATGATGTCTTCTACTTCCTGCTTTTTGATCTCAAAAGCTTGGTCATTGGCACTGTTGTTCTGGAAGTGGTGCCAGTGTTTTTCTGCTTTTCTGATTACGCGTGGGGTAATATCAAATTCTGTATAATCCAAGTATTCCTTAGCCAAGGTAGAGGACTTAAAATTACCAAAAAGGTAGATTCTAAGGATATCCACAAAACTACCACTAAGGTCAAACCCTTCCAGTGCTTGGACAAAATTCCCATTGCGCATCTTATTGCTTTTATCATGGATTACTTCCAGAAGTGGATCCAGAGCGGCTTCATTTTGTTCCATTGCCGATAAGCCTCGTGCAGCCAAATAGGCACTTTCATAATCCTCTCCCTTCAATACCTCTATCAGCTTATAAAGCACTTCCTCCCCTCCTATTTCAGCCAATTTATCGGCATAGATAAAGGCTTCATCCTCTTGTTTGTCACACATTTTTTGGATCAATAAGTCGATATTGTCAGCCATGTTTCTTGATTTTTTCGGTACTTTGACAAAGATAAGGGCTAATTCGACAAGCCTGCACAGAAATGGAAAATTCATCCCCATGCACAAAAAGTTAATCCCTGCCCAAGACTGTCCTAGATTGATTGAAAAATTCAACGCATCGGCCGAAAAGGTAGAATTCAATAGTAAAAAGAACAGCTTGTACTTTTATAATAGTGAGGTGAAAATAGGCCAAATACGCCTACCCATCCATTGGAAATCACCGGATGATATGAGCCAAAACCGATTGGAAGACACCAATTACATCCTCTTAATCATCCGTTCTGGAATAGCCGCTGTTGGGTATTTTGAGAATGGTGACAATATGGACCACAAGGTGTTTAGGGCATACATGGTGCGGAAGAAGCAAGGGAAAAGCCAAATCAAGCATTTGAATACCAAAGGTAAATCCCGTGCGGGTTCTCGGGTCAGACTAGCAGAAACCCTTGAGTTCTTTGAAAACATCAATTCACGGCTCACCAAGTACATTAATGAGTTTAGAGTTGACAAGATTGGTATAAGTTACGCCACCACGCTAGTCCCTTACCTGTTTGGGTCCAAGGTAAGCACGCCATTTCAGAAAGATGATCCCAGGATCTTTAAAATACCCACACACATCTCCCACCCGACATACGATTCTCTCCTAGAGGTCAATGATTTTTTACTGAAAGCTACCGTCCAATACGTGGATAGCCTTGCGACATTGTTGGATGTGCCTAATGACAACAGCGACAAAGAGGAAGATCTTGAAGATTGGTGATCCTTTTATCAAAACGCTATTCACTTGGACTTTTTGTCGCCATTATTTATAAATCCTTACACAAACGTGCACGAGATTCTCCCTAATATGATGATTGCAAGGTAATTTTAAAAGTTAACCATAAAGACGGGTGTCACTACCTAAATTAGCAACACATGAAATTATATGTAATTGCCACGTTGGTACTGTGCTTTTTTTATCTGGATAAATCCTATGGCCAAAGCAACCATTACTGGACCAGAAACTATGGAAGCGAGTCCATGCTCCTAAACGGCTCTGTGATCGGCGGAGTGACAGATTTGGGTGCAGTATACTATAACCCAGCACGATTGGCACTGACTGAAAACCCAGCATTTATCATTAGTGCTGATGTTTATGAACTAAACTCCTATAGGATTGAGGACGCCATTGGAAACCGCAAAGACCTCAAGCAATCCTCCTTCGGAGGCGCTCCATCCCTAGCTGCTGGAACGATCGATATGAAAGAAAAATCCAGATCAACATTTGCTTACGCGATATTATTAAGATATGACAATGACTTTGGGTTTTCCTACAGGGATGAAGTAACCAGGAATGTTTTGCCCAATGTACCTGGAGACGAACTTTTCGAAGGGGAGCTAAACGTGACCAACAACCTAAAGGATCAATGGTTTGGCGGTAGTTGGGCTTATAAACTAAAAGACAATTTCAGTTTCGGGGTATCTTTATTCGGGTCCAGGACCGAAGGAAGTAAAGGCAATAAGTTTGACATGACGGCTCTTGACCAGAATAAGGACATTACCAAATATGACTACAGCCGGGGATATTCCTTTCAGAGCTATGGGATCTTGGCCAAATTTGGAGCAGCCTACTCTACCGACCATATGGACTTAGGCATGACCATTACCGCACCACGAGCACACCTTTTTGGAAAGGGAAGTTATAATTACCAATTGTATTTTGCAGCTCCAGATGACAGCGGTATTGAGGACATATATACCAATGATTATCAAAGTGATCTGGACATCCAGTTAAAGTCACCTTTATCTATAGGTATGGGAGCAAGTTACCATTTGGCCGAAAACAAAGTAATTCATTTCAGTGCGGAATATTTTGGCAAAATCTCCACCTACAATATCCTGGAAGCTGCTCCACATGAAATGCAGAGCAAACCCGATTCAACTATCTACTTTTCACTGACAGATAGCCGAAAAAGTATCGCAAATGCGGGTGTAGGAGTAGAATGGTTTCTGAGCAAAAAGGTGAGTTTTTATGGTGGTTTCAGTACTGACTTTAATGCTGCACCAGAGAATACCGTTAGTTTTGTAACCCAAGAATCCAGCGCCAGTAACATTTCTTTTGATGCCAATTTCTATCATGTGGCCGGAGGGGTTTTGCTTAAGTTCAAGGGGGCTGAATTTACCTTGGGCGCTACCCATACCAGTGGAAATACCGACTTCGATAAGCCCGTCAATTTCCCTACAGGCGATAATCCCTCCGATGTAACCATCGCCAATGATGGTAGAATGCTATGGGACCGATGGCAATTTATCGTATCCTTCTCCGTGCCTTTCTTAAAAGATTATGTGGATAAGCTAGAGGAAAAGATTTTTTAGGTATAAGTTAAACCCACAAAGATAAAACCAAAAAGCCGAAAAAGTAACCAATTCAGTAGAAAATATCACACCCTTCGGCGGCTATAATTTTGTTTTCAAGTTTTTCAAAGATTCCGTCCTTTCGGATCTGATAGATAAACAGCTAGACATGAAAGTGAAGACCTTCGGTTTTTCTT
Source organism: Echinicola strongylocentroti (assembly GCF_003260975.1). Taxonomy (NCBI): domain Bacteria; kingdom Pseudomonadati; phylum Bacteroidota; class Cytophagia; order Cytophagales; family Cyclobacteriaceae; genus Echinicola; species Echinicola strongylocentroti. Next base: position 136,936 of record NZ_CP030041.1, read on the forward strand.
CCAGTGATATTTTCATCAACCATGAATGTCCGTCTATTTTAACGGGGGCAACTGCAGCGAGGACGTCAACGCCATCATAGAGGCCATCTCCAACATGTCTCAGGCATGCAGGTGTGCAGTGCCGACACCATTCTCAGGGGAATCAAAGAACTGGGCACCGAGACAGTTTTCATGGAAAACCCCTACAGTTGGGTAAGGCACGGGTTCAACCTGAACGCAAGGCTAAATGAGTCATTGGTGAAGGGGTTAAAACATACCGGACAGCTCAAAAGCAACCGAATGTACGACCTGGATTACGACAACCAAGTCCAGCCGACCGAAAAGTACGATGCGGAAAAGACATACAAAAATGCCTACGGTTACCAGCCCGGTATTGCCTCCATTGACAACCTGCCGGTGTACATTGAGGGCAGGAACGGCAACAGCCAAGCGAAATACCTCTAGGAAGAAACCCTGGAAAGGGCGTTTTCAAACCTGCAGGGCAACAAAATAAAAGTGGGTAGGCCTTCTGCTGACCTGAATAGTTTTTCCATTCTGCAACCGAAAAGTGAACCGAAACAACAATGGCGAATCCAAAATGATCACTATAGTGACATTTAAAACATCCTAATTATCTACCTGCGGATTTTGGATAATATCAATTTTTAAGTTCACCCCCAACTCTCCTGTCAGCTCCTCCAAATATTCCCTAAAATATTCCTCCTGTGAAAACCCAGGGTCTGCCAATTCCCAAGCAGCTACGGCGTAATATTCCAATGGCATACCTTCTTCGATTTTTACCTTGGCCAAAAAACTATCGGTAAGCTGCCCCCTCTGGGGAGCTTCTGTCCAGCCTTCGTAAATGGTATTCGGAATGATCAGTGCCAATCCCAAATACCATTCTTTGTCATAGGTTTGCTTATCATGGGTATAGAGCACCGTAAAATCCCCTTTTTTGAAGGTCTGGAGCATTTTGTCCGTATGGATATTGACCAAGCCGATCACGCCTGTTTCATCTCCTTGTAGGTTATTAAACACCACCGAATTATGATAACCATACATGCCTGGCCATATCTGAGTGGTTTCGGTGACCTGATAGGTTCTTCCTGTTTCTTCTGGTGTCCAATCCTGATAAGCATATTTCATCAAGGAAACCAACGGACCACTTTCGACCACCTCAAAAGTCGTCTCGGCCACATTATTGGCACTGTCTCGCTGGGTGACGCCCAGCCGAACGGCTTGGTCATCTATCAAAAGTGAATAGCCACCAATTCCCACTGAAGTACCTACGGACAGGATATCCCTGCCCCAAACCTCCATGACATGGTAGTTATCCTCTGTCACGCCCGCTGCATTAATACCGACATTTCGGGGTGACATGGTACTTACTTTTTTGCCGAATACATCTTTGGAATTACGGCCATCAAGGTAATGCCGAAAGCCCACCTTGTCATTTTCCCATGATGGGCCATCGGTCTGATAAGGTTGATAGCCCATTACACCTGGCAATTCCTTGGGATAAAACGTATCCTTCTTGGCAGGACGCACCGTATCTGATTCTGACGGTCTGACCCCAAACCGCACGTAGGTCCTCTCTTGCCATTCCAGAGCCTCCGTCTTCCAATTAAGGCTTATTTCCTTGGATGCTCCCCGATCCAAATCCAATAAGAAAAATAACTCATCCCACTCTCCATCCCCATCCGTATCGACCAATTGGCTCGGAATCGTATCTGATGAGCGCTTATCCATCAGTAGAGGCTGCATTCCTTTTTTAACGGAAATGCCCAACTTTCCCTTTGGAATGCGTACGGGCTTTTCTGATACATCAACCTGACTTGGATTACTGGCCGAAATCAATACATCATCTTCCATTTTGGTTTCACAAGCTACCACTAAAAGACAACCTATAAATAAAGAAAACAACCTGTGATTAAAATGTTGGTTAATCATTGAAATGTTAGTTTATGGGTAAATGGTGTAATGCCCGTAAGGTAAACATGATTGCCTTTTGTACGCAAGGAGCCAAAGTGCACACTGTATTTTTCACCATCCAAACGTCGAATCCGATCGTGTTTTTTAATGCCCGGCCCAAAGGTGATCTTATCCCCATCTTTCTCAAACACTCCTTGACCATCAGTCAAAAAGTAATTGTCCTCACCATCATTCGCTGATTCCACACCTTTCAATTGCCCTGTCTGATCAAAACACATTTCCACGGTAACACTCACGCCCTCTAATCCAGTAACCTCAAAAAGCAAATCCACTATTCCATTGTTTTCTTCCACAGTTACTTTACTTTCCAATGTCTTTACATTGCTCACAGGGCGCTTGTCAAAGGCCATCTTGCTCCAAAACCTTCCGTCCACACTCGGGCTAAGCTCGTAATCTCCATCTTTATGTTGAAGGGATTTTGGTAGTGGTTGGTAATAGGGTGCTTCCAACTTTTGGTAAAGGTGATATTCGCCATTTTCATGACGAAGTCCCTGGCTCCTGAAATGTCCCATACTGAAAAAATTAGCAGACATCCGCATGTACCAAAGAATGGCATTGCCTTTACGGTAACTGAAAAAGTTAGGACTTACAGATCGGCCTGAGGCAATGATCAAAGGCCAATCCACCCCGCCAAAAATGGTGGCAGTGGTACTCTCCCTCCTGATGCGGGCAAGGCTACTGGTGGTAAACAGTTTTTCGAAATCCACCGGAACCTGTTCACCGGCCGGAAGGTCCTTTCGAAGCATTTCATCCTCCATAAAATGGAAAAATGCTTCCTCGACTATCATCCGGTCAAAACCAGGAAAGCCCTCGATCATCTGGCAGATTTTAGCAAAGCGTCCATTTTGATCATAGTTGGCCAAGTAACGATAATGAAGGTACTGCACCACAATACTACGGTGGGAATATTGGTCTTGACGTCTGCTGTCTGTCGTTACCAGATCACCGTTTGGTTCCATGTAATAATAGGTCATCTCCAAACTCTTCCGTGGGGCTGCATATAGCTCTGGCCGCCCCAACAACCTTCCCAAAGCAATAAAAGCGTTGTTTTCCACGTCCGAATAGTTCATGCTTCGCTCTGGATAATGCCCGTCTTTGTCCAAGTAAATGCCTTCGCTTAGCCATTCATCAATGCGTTTCACATATTGCTGATCAGGGTAAAGCTGGTTGATCCTGGCCAGTGCATGGCACACCACCCAGCGGTGATTTGGGGTATGAACCCCTCCTACTACCAGTGCATCGCCTGTTTTAAGCACAAATCCCTTGATCTTTTTCTTTACCGGATCCAGTCGACCATCAGCCTTTTGGCTCAAAATATAGACTCCCGCACAAAGTGGCTCCATGATAAAAGCCGTATCGGGAGGAGATTCTAAGTTACCGGCATTGATGGTTCCGTCTGGGCGTTGATTCTCGATCAGTTTGTCCGCAGTATAGTCCAGTAAGCCTACCACCTCAGCGGCCTCATAAAACCGAGAATCGGCACAGCAATAGGCAGATGCCAACATCGCAAAATTATAGCCATAGCTTCGGCCTCCATGCTTATTGGCTTGATCTCCCTTATCAAGAAGATTTTCCACATGCTGGTCGTTGGCCTTTACCATATCTTGCCATAGCTGCGCTGTACCTTTATACCTTGGATGCTTGGCAATTGAAAAACCGAGTGTTGGCATCAGGTACATGGCTGAGCTCAAGCTAAAAGTCTGCTTCAGAAAAGTACTCCTGCTTATTTTTTTCATTTTTTCTCTTATTTAGTGGAAAGGCAGAAAACAGGAGATGCTCCCAGAAGGAGCATCTCCCTTACAATCAAACCCCCAACAATTTAATATCCGTCGTTTTGTGTGATACTGTTTCCAGTGACATCCACTTCGCTTTGCGGAATGGGTCTAAGGCTATGAAAAGGCTTAATGGCATTGTTCAGAGCGGCATGAGGGTTGTACTCGAGTACTCTTTCCTGCAGCTTGCCCGTACGTTTGAGGTCCATCCATCGGCTGATCTCTCCTGCCATTTCGATCGCACTTTCATCCAAGATCACATCAATGTTCATGTCAACAGCTTCCAACATCATCTCTAGCCCAGCACGATCGCGAAGTGCGTTGATATGTTCAGCTGCTTTGTCAGCATCGCCAGCCTGGAGGTAAGCCTCTGCTGCGATCAACCTGGTTTCCCCAGAGCGGATCAAGATCGCGTCCCGCTCACCATCTGGATTGATCCCTGGATTGGTATAAGGTACCCCCGGATCGTCAAATTTCTTGAACATCGGAAAATGAACCTGAGTCAATCCATCAGGAGTAAAATATTCATCTGGATTGAAAACTACGTAGTCCTTACTGCTGATGACAGCATCCGCCCAAGCTGACTTAGGGAAATAGATGCTGGTATCTCCTTCTTGAATGATCCCATCTGGCCCATTCACTTCCGCAATCATCAACCTTCTGATCGTAGCTTCCTCCCTTTCGTCACCTTCTTCAAACAAGCTGAAGAAATAAGGTGTGGGAGCCCTACCTAACCCTCTATGGTAAAGCGTAGAGCGTGTCTGGCCTGGATATACATCGTACACAAACTTAAACAGTAAATGGCGATAGTTTCCAAGACCTCTTGATACGGGGTTGTCTCCATATAGCAAAGAAAAGATGACTTCTTCGTTCCGTTGGTTTTCGATGGACATCAATGACCCAAAGTCATCCACCAAAGGATGCTTGTCGATCACTGTTTCGGCCAATGTCGCCGCCTCAGAAAAATCAGTTGCACTGCCAAAATCCTTATAGCCTCTTGTCAAAAGTACTTTGGCCTTTAGGTGCCTTACGGCATCCTTTGATACTTTTCCATATTGAGTCGGGGATTCGGCCACAGCTGTCAAGGCATCATCCAGATCAGCCATTATCTGACCATAAACATCCGCCTCACTTGCTCGTACAAAGTCATTTTGGGCAGTTTTAATTTCTTCCAGCACCAAGGGCACCCCTCCAAAGTTCTCTACCAGATGGAAATAAGCAAAAGCCCGTAAAAACTTGGCCTCACCCACTCCCACTGCTCGGTCTGCATCACTCAATCCCTGCACCTGGTCTGCCCTACTGATGGCTGTATTGGTCGCGGCCACAACATTGTAATAATTGGTCCAGTATGTTTGCAAAGCGCCATTTACTGGCCGGAGGTTAACATAGTCATTCAACTCACTGATCCCGGCAATGATATCCCTTCGGGTAAATATATCCGTACCCTGATGGTCAAGGTCATAGAAAGTAGTTGCCAAACGCATTTTGTCATAAGCATTGGCCACCATTTGGTCCAGTGCGGTGGGATCGCTGAGCAGGATCTCATCGGACAGGTAATTTCTGTTTTCTTCTTCCAGAAAATCCGAGCAAGAGGACAAGCCCATGATTCCGAGGATACTTACGATTAATATAATATAGTTCTTCATGATGCTTTCTGATTAAAATTTGACATTGATACCACCCATAAATATTCTGGACATATAAGCTGACCCCCAGCTGTTTCGGGCGGCATTTTCAGGATCCCATCCCTCATAATTAGTAAAGGTAAATGGGTTCTGTGCAGTGAAATACAGTCTCAAATTCTGGATCTTCAGGGCATCCAGCACATCTTGCTTAAAATTATACCCCAATGTGATATAGCCTACTTTCACGAATGACACATCATGGTAAGTAAGTGGCTCGGAGAAAGGCCCGTTATTGCTCGGTTGGTACCATTCATTGGACGGATTGTCAGGGGTCCAGTAGTTGGTCTGGAGGCTATTGAAGCGCGCAGGTGTGGAGTCAAATCCCCCAGAGTGGGAAATATGAAAATAACTGGCCGATACCGCTCCCTGATTGGTCCTTACAAAGAAGGTGAAGTCCCAATTTTTATAATTAAAGGTATTGGCTATACCGCCAGTCCATTTAGGCATATTAGAGCCGATCACCGTACGGTCATCTGCGTCAATGGCACCATCATCATTAAGATCTCTCACTTTTACCTGACCGGGCTGCTGGCCATAGGCTTGGGCTTCGTCCGCTTCATCCAGCTGCCAGATCCCGTCAAACTCATAAGTATAGATCGATCCAACAGCCTCTCCCACTTTATGTACATAGGAGCCCGCCTGGACACCAAAGAGGATTTGGTCCAAATCCCCATAAAGTTTGGTGATCTTGTTGTTGTTTTTGGCAAAATTCAAAGACGTGGTCCATTTGAAATCTCCCGTGTGGATGTTCACGGAATTTAGGCCCAGTTCTATCCCTTTGTTTTCGGCCTCTCCTACATTTTCAAATACTCCCGAAAAACCAGAAACTGTCGATATTGGCCTAAAAAAGATAATGCCCGTGTTCTTCCGATGATAAATATCCAATGAGCCATACAGACGGTTATTGAAGAAGCCAAAATCCAGCCCAAAATTAAATTCCTTTGTCTTCTCCCAGGTCAAGTCCTGGTTGGCCAGGTTGGTGACAAAAGCCGTTTGGTTAATTTGATTGCCAATATTGGTAAAGTTATTGCCGATCAATGAAAGTGATCCCAACGGTGCCAAACCGCCCCCGCCACCGTTATTGCCGGTCTCACCGTAGCTCAACCTCAATTTCAAATCAGCAATGACGTTTTGGTCTTTCATAAACTCTTCATCGATAATACGCCATGCGAAGGCTGCGGAAGGGAAAAATGCCCACTTGTTTTGCTCGGACAAGATGGATGATCCATCGTACCGACCTGTCAGGGTAAACAGGTATTTGTCCCTGAAGGCATAATTTACCCTTGCCGTATAGGATTCCAATGTCTGCTTGGAAAAACCTCCCTCTGCCGTCCTCAAGTCAGAACCTGCATCAATATTATAAAACAAGAACTCATCAGTACTATAGTTACGACGTTGCATCAGGTAATTCTCATAGCGATCCATAAACAATGAGTACACAAATGTGGTATTCAGTCGATGATCACTACCAAACTCAAGGTTATAGTTGACAATATTATCCCACGTATAGGAAATACGGTTACGGTTATTGACTTCCGCACGGGTGTTGCCTTGCTGTCCACTGGTGGATTTTGCATACCTTCCCCTGTACTCACCATATCTGGTAAATTCAATATTAGGTGAGAAATTAGAGCTGATCTTAAGGTTTTCTACCGGTGTGAAGGCAAGTGACAAGTTGCTCAGGTAATTAAGGGTTCTTGACTCCCTGGTAATGTTATCAGGTTCAAACAACGGATTGGTGATGAAGGTCTCTCCCTGCAAAGGGAAAAACTGAGGATCTCCATTTTCGTCAAAAGGAGTACCAGTAGGACGTAAACGATAGGCACTTCTTAGTCCTTCACGGCTGCCTTCATTCCTTAGTGCAAAGGAGGCATAATTATTAAAGGAAATAGAAAAAAGTTCGGACAACTTGCTGCTCAAGTTACCACGAATCGTGTACCGTTCGTAATCTTCCCCTTCAAAAGTCCCTTCATCCTGAGTATAGGCCACCCCGATGCCGTAGACCGTTTTATCATTACCGCCATTGAGGCTCAAGGTGTGGTTTTGCTGCATGCCATTGTGCTGCACAAGGTCAATCCAATTGGCATAATCACCGTCGGCTATATTTTCCAGTTCATTGGGTCGCATATAATCGGCAAGATTGACATCACCAGCGGATACACTAAAATCTCCGGAAGAATAAAAGTTACCCACCACGGCATCTCTGAAGTATTGTACAAACTCCTCGCCTTGGAGCATATCTGGTAGATTATAAGCTTCTTTTACACCAATGTAATTGTCGTATTGAACGGTCATTTTTCCTTTACTGCCTTTTTTGGTCTCGATGATCACTACACCGTTACTTCCCCTAGAACCGTAAATGGCTGTAGCTGAAGCATCTTTCAGGACATCCATCCGCTCAATATCTGCGGGATTTAGAAATGAAATGTCATTCACAAATATTCCATCCACGACAAAAAGCGGATTCTGACCGGGGCTAAATCCACCCTGTTCCACCGTTTCACTGGCATTGATGGTGTTTGATCCTCGGATCCGGACATTGAACCCTCCACCGGGCTTGTTGTCAGCCGCTTGGATATTCACCCCAGCCACTTGACCTTGTAGCGATTGAAAGGCATTGACCTTATTGGCTTCTTGGATATTTTTGGAATCCATCGACACCACTGATCCAGTCAGGTCTTTACGTTTGGTCTCACCATAACCGACCACCACGACTTCATCCAGCTGGGCAACATCGGGCTCAAGCTCGACATCGACTACCGTTTGATTGCTAACAGGGATTTCTTGGGTAATATACCCTACAAATGAAATGGACAGTACCGCATCTGAAGGTGCGGCTACGTTAATGGAGTATTTACCATCAAGATCTGTTACCGTTCCTGTACTAGAACCTTTGATCAGCACTGTGGCACCTGGAATGGGCTGTTGGTCTTCTCCTGAAATGACCGTACCGGTAATTTCTGTGGATTGGGCGAAAACCAAATTAGTATAAACTAACATCAAGAGCAGAAACGCTGCACTTGAATAACATTTTGAGCGCGATACATAAATGTTGGTTTGAAATAAATTCGAAACCGACACGATGAATCGCTTAAGGGTTTTTAGAGAAAGGTGCTTCATAGATTATCACTTTGGGTTTTAGAAAATATTAGGTTTTAAACATTGACATTGTAAATCATTTAGTTTGGTAAAAAGATATTTTTCCAGTACTAAATTTTAAACATCGTATACACCAAAGTAAAAGTGTTATGAGAACACTTCCAAAACATAATATGCAAACGTTTGCATCGAAATGCATGTGGTTTTTTTTACTCAATCATTGATAAATCCACAATTAAAAGTCGCTTTCAATATCAATAAAAACTTCCCTTAAAATACTGTTTACCAATTAAATATATATTTCATCAAGAATTTAGCTTTAACTTATACATATTTGGTCTGATGTTATTAGTAGCCCCACCCATGAGGCGCTACATCATGCAGTACAATGTCGTGATAAGCTAATGCATAAATCGGGTTTAAATATTCCCTAGTAAAATATAAATCACCACAGTGATGATGACTAGAATCGCAGAAAGTAAACGCGCGTGTTTCCATCGAGTGGTGGGAATAATGGATTCCAATGATGGAACATTCGACCTCACCACTTTTGGCCCAAAATGGGACACTAAAAACATTATCAGGACATTCAGCACAAATTCTATCCCCCAAATGTGGACAAAATGGATATCAATAGCCAAAATAAAAGTGGTCAGCACATAAAAAGCCAGCCCCGTCACCAAGGCTACCTTGGCCGCCAATGGCGTGACCCACTTGGTAAAAAATCCTGCCAGCATAATCGAGGCAATCGGAATAAAGAAGATGCCATTTAGCTGCTGAAGCAGTTGGAACAACCCTTCAGGAGCATTGGCTACCATCGGCGCAGCCAGAATGGAGGTAATGGCCAAGACAGTAGCGGAAAGTTTACCGGCTTTTACCAAATGGCTTGAGCTGGCACTGGGCTTGATCAGCCTTTTGTAAATATCAATACTGAAAATTGTCGAGGCACTGTTCAGTACGCTGTTAAACGTACTGAGCACCGCCCCCATGATCACGGCAGCAAATACACCAGTCAACCCAACAGGGAGCACTTTCTTTACCAGCTCGGGATAGACCATGTCCTGCTGATCATACATGCTATCGCCAAAATAATAATAACCGATCACCCCGGGCAACACAATGATAAAAGGGACGAGAAGCTTTAAAACACCGGTGTAGAGCAGCCCTTTTTGGGCCTCCTTAAGGTTTTTGGCACCAAGTGCACGCTGAACGATGGTCTGGTTCATGCACCAGAAATACAGCTGATTGATAATCAAACCCGTAAAGAGCGTGCTGAAGGGCAATACGGAATCCTTCGCTCCCACGACATTAAACTTTTCGGGACTGTGTTCAAAAACCTTTTCCATTCCCGTGAGCGGATTGCCATCGCCAATCATAAAAAGCGCAATCAAAGGCACCATAAGCCCCGCCAAGAGCAAACCATAACCATTGATGGTATCCGATACGGCCACGGCTTTCAAGCCTCCAAAAATAGCATAAATGGAGCCTAGCCCGCCCACTGCCAAAACGGTATACCAAAGCCCTTGCTCCTGACTTACGCCTAACACTTCTGACACATTAAATAGGCTCTCTAGGTTAATGGCTCCGGTATAAAGTACGATGGGAAGTAACGTGATCGCAAAGGACACCAACAGGAAAAAAGCCACCATTGACCTTATGCCAGCGTCAAAGCGATTTTCTAAGTATTGGGGGATGGTCGTCAAGCCCATTTTAAGGTAACGGGGAACAAAATACAATGCCGCCACGATCAGCGCCAAAGCAGAAGTCACTTCCCAAGCCACAATCACAAAACCGTTTTTATAGGACGAACCGTTCATGCCTACCAGGTGCTCGGTAGAAATATTGGTCATGATCATAGAGCCTGCAATAACGACCCCCGTAAGGCTCCTGCCTCCCAAAAAATAGCCGTCTTCCGAATCGAGGTTCTCTTTCCGGGTTTTCAGCCATGCATAAATGGCCACAAAAAGTGTAAAACCAACAAATGATAAAACAGTCAAGTTCATAGGTATTTTGGGTTATTTGGTTTTTAGGTGATTGAGCTACTAGGTTATTGGTTATTTGGTTGTAACAAGGGCTATTTCCATTGTCCGTTATGTCCGTTGTGACGAGGGCTATGCCCCGGCACCGCGAAAATTGAGTTTATTAACTCAATACATCATACCAACACTACGTCCACCAACCCCTTCATTACTTATTCATTTCCGATACGGTGAAGACAACCTAAATCTGCAGTTCGTGTTATTGAGCTGCAAGCTCAAGGCTACTTCGTACCGGGGCACAGCCCTCGGTACAACCGGCGAATGGGTACAACGAGCTTGGTCGTTACTCCTTATGCGGTTGTGACGAGGGCTATGCCCCGGCACCGCAAAAATTGAGTTTATTAACTCATTACATCAAACCAACACTACGTCCACAAAACCCTTCATTACTTATCCATATCCGCTACGGTGAAGGTAACTTAATCTGCAGTTCGTGTTATTGAGCTGCAAGCTCAAGGCTACTTCGTACCGGGGCACAGCCCTCGGTACAACCGGCGAGTGGGTACAACGAGCTTGGTCGTTACTCCTAAAGCGGTTGTGACGAGGGCTATGCCCCGGCACTGCGAAAATTGAGTTTATTAACTCAATACATCAAACCAGCACTACCTCCACCAGGCCCCTTCATTACTTATCCATATCCGCTACGGTGAAGGTAACCTAATCTGCAGTTCGTGTTATTGAGCTGCAAGCTCAAGGCTACTTCGTACCGGGGCACAGCCCTCGGTACAACCGGCGGGTGGGTACAACGAGCTTGGTCGTTACACTTTTTCAATAATCCAATTATTTACACTATTTAAAAAACTTTATCCACTATATCATTATGCAAAGGTTTGCATTGCTGAAACAATATTTTAATTGCTTTTCACTATGCTATTTAAACTAATAATTATTAATTTTATTAATCAATTGTTTAATGTCTTTACTGAACTAAAAAAAGGCTATTAAACCATCTACTATTTAAGCACGCCAACTCAACAATTAACGCACCATGCTTTCTTTAACAGCATATGGAAAAGCTGCTTTTCATTCCTATATATTTTTTTCATATTTATTGATACTCCTATTGGGGTCAAATCAAGCTTTCGGCCAGAAAAACGACGATACGAAGATCGCTTTTCTGGCCGATGTGCATTTACAGGATGTCTACGCTGATTTAGGTAAGGGAGAATTTAAGGGGATCTATCATCCCCAAACGGACAAATATGCCACCATCCGAACGATGAAAGCGCAGATCAACTCTACCAGACTTTTTAATGAAAACTATTTTGCGTTCCATGAAGCACTGAAGAAAGTGGTCGCACAAGGTATAAAAATAGTCGTATTGCCGGGGGATTTCAGCGATGATGGCCAACCGATGAACCTAAAAGCACTAAACAGCATTCTTTCCGAGTTTAGTGAAGCATACGGCCTACGTTTTTACCTTACCACGGGAAATCACGATCCCGTCACCGCTACAAGGAGCCCTGGCGGTAAATATGATTTTATGGGACCTGGAGGCAAACCACAAGCATTGGTCAGTGATACTAGCTACCTAAGACACCGCCTTCCAGCAGACTTGCCCGTGGCTTTTTCGGATCAAATTGCCTATGGTGGTTATCTGGACGTTTTGGAAGAGCTGGGAGCCTTTGGCTTTTATCCTTCAGAGGAAGACGTTTTTTGGACGCATCCATTCGAAGCACTGGACTATGAAGCCTATAGTTTCCAAAAAGCCGAAAAAAATGCAGTATTGGCCAATCGGTACTTTGATGCCTCTGCTGCTGACTCCCTTCCGGATCTCAGTTATTTGGTCGAACCTGTCGAAGGAATTTGGCTACTGGGCATCGACGCCAACGTTTATTTTCCTGCGGGAGGAACGGGGATTTTTAAAGGATCAAGTGTAGGCTTTAACTTGGCAAAAGACCATAAAAGCCACCAATTGCAGTGGATCAATGAGATCGCCACAGAGGCTGAAGAAAGAGGGAAAACTTTGATTTCGTTTAGTCATTACCCGCTTGTCGAATTCAATGATGGCAGCGATGACTTGTTAAAAAAGACTTTTGGTCCGAATAAATTCCAATTGGCACGTAGTCCGCTGCCTTCCATCTCTACCGCCTACGCCGATGCAGGCATCAAAGTACACGTGGCCGGACATATGCACATCAATGACACCGGCATCTTTACGTCTGAAAACGACAACACCTTGGTCAATGTCCAAGTGCCTTCCTTAGCGGCCTATCCACCTGCTTTTAAAGTATTGACTTTTGGTCAACCCGGTAAAATAGAAGTGGCGACCCACCGTCTCCGAGACGTCCAAAGAATGGATGAGTTCTTCCCGCTGTATAAAATGGAACACGACTATTTGACGAAACAACATGATCCTGCTATCTGGAAAGAGGACATTCTTAGCGCTCCTACTTACCTGGATTACACCAGCCATCATCTAAGTGAACTGGTCAGGCTGCGGTTTATTCCCAGTGACTGGCCCGAACAGCACACAGCGCAATTGTTAGCACTTAATGGATTGGAATTGGCATATTGGGCCAGCCTTGAAAACAGTGATCTTCGAAATGATTTTTTGACCGATAGGTCGCTCCCTTCCAAAGCCCTAAAGCAGCTCTCAAAAAACCTCAAACAACAAAGGATCCGAAAATCATGGTTGGTTAATATGAGTGGACAGGAGCTGATCACCACTTTTTATTTTGTCAAGAACGGAGACCAATTGGCACAAGATGATATGGATAGGGACAGATGGAAAGCTGCGGAACATTTGATGCAGACCATAGGGGAATTGACTCCAGGTCAAAACGAGTCCTTTGCACACTTCATGGTCAATTTTGCCAAGATCTTTACCGCCATGGCCAAGGATACCCCATCAGACCATTTTATGATCGACCTAAAGGAAGGGACGGTAGAAAGTCTTTAGGATATTTTTACCAGAATTGCTTTAACCCGATTTCAATGCCGTTTAGTTAAGGGTATTTCCCCCTTTTTATGTACCTAAGAGCCTTTTTTTTGATTGACTTCGGCTAGGAAGGTGGTCATATGTGTGGATTTTATCCTTTTCCTTTTTTCCATTGATGAAAAAAGAAAGAAAAAAAACTAGCCATACCAAGGGCCGTTATGATAAAAAGGACAATTGATTAATTCGATTTCCAAAAACTATCCCGTCTTCTGAAGGCCTAATCAGAAAGTCCCCTTTAGGGGATTTAGGGGTAGATAAGCTAATGCATATTTCGGGTTTAATTAAATGTAAAATAAGTATATCCGCAATGATACCAGTAATCACAGAGATATGAAATAGGTCCTCACAGAAACCACGGAAATCTCAGAAAAGCGTTGTTTCATTCTGGGTGTTCTGTGCGTTCCGTGAGAAATAAAACCTACTGGCAAGAAAGCGTATTATCAGAATGTAGGATAATCAGAAGTGTTGGAGCTAATTAACTTTGTTTTTTTTGATGGAACGCAGATCACACGGATTGGACTGATTTTCACTGATTTATTTTTTCTATATTTTCACAAAACTTGGAAAGGAACATGGCATAGATCAAAAAGATTTTATGATAAAACTCAGGGTAATGGCTTAGAAGAATTTCTAATGATCAATTCCGGTTTTAGCAGCTCGTACCGGTATTGGGTCACATCAAGGTCTGATGCCAAATGATTCATCAAAATCTTGGAGGAAAGCATGCCCAGTCCATAAACGGGTTGCCACACAGAGGTCAGCGATGGGTGGAAATATTTACTATAAGGTTCATCGTCAAATCCCACAATGGAAATATCCGCAGGAATAGTCAAACCCATTTCCCTGATGATGGACATCGCTCCTATGGCCACCGCATCATTGATGGCAAAGATAGCATCTGGTCGTACTGGGTTTTCCAGTAACTTCTTGGCAGCCTCTTCCCCATCTTCCGAGGTAAAGCCCTCTACCCATTGGACCAAACTTTCATCCACAGCCATTTGGTGCTTCTGAAGGGCTTTGGTATAGCCGTCCATTCGGTGTTGACAGGTAGTCAGGTTTTTGGGGCCTGCAATGTGGGCAATACGTCGGCATCCCGTTTTGATCAGGTACTCCACCGCCTGAAAGGCCCCATCAAAGTCATCCACCAGCACCCTGTCCGCATCGAATCCAGGACAATCCCTATCAAAAACCACCACGGGGACACCAGATGACCGTAAGCGCTCTAGATGGGGAAATTTCATGGTTTTGGAAGCCGGGGAAATCAGAAAACCATCTACCCTGTTCAGGGCGAGTGTTTCGATCAGCTTTTGTTCCTCTTCGAAGGACTCATTGGATTGGCAGATCACCAGCTTGTAGCCTGCTTCATTGACCATATCCTGCACACCACTGATGACCGTGGAGAAAAAATAACTGGTAATCTCTGGGACGATCACTCCAATGGTCTTGGTCCTTTTGCTCAAGAGGCTAACGGCAAGCATATTGGGTTGATAATCCATTTGCTTGGCCATTTTGATTACCGCTTGCTTGGTTTCCTTGCTGATGGACGGACTATCGTGCAAAGCCCGGGAAACGGTGGAGGCGGCGATATTCAATGCCTTGGCAATGTCGGTTATGGTGCTGGGTCTTTTTTTCATACAGCTATGAAGATATCAAATTTCCTGATGATGATTACCGAATACCCTTCTAAAACCATTTCCCATACAATAACTAACTGATAAATAATGGGTTACCACAAATATTTATTTATAACACATTATCAAATACATTTTTAAGTTATTTATATACAATAAAATTAATTTTATAGTAAAAAAGTATTATAGTAAGTAATTTTAACTAATCAATTTTTAAAGAAACTACTTAATTCCAATTTGTTATGAATAAACCCAGTTACTACTACCTGTTGTTTTTAAGTCTATTGGCTTTTGCCTGCGTGCAGGAAAGCATCGAAGAACCCAAAATGGGAACGGTCACTTTCTCCAAGGTCGCTTTTGTACATTTTGGGAATATGTCGCCAAACGGCCGAATAGCGGCTGAATCCGAATGGAAGCACATCTTCACCGAATCCGCCACGCTGCTCATCACCAACAAGGCCACTGGACAGGAATATACGTTGGAGTACGATCCCAATGACTTCACGGAAGCCTATCAGATCCAGCTGCCCTTTGGAGAATATACCGTGTTCTCGGCAGTGGAAGGCGGGGACTTTGAAACCTTCTTGCCCTTCACCATTTCCGGAGAATTTACCCTTGACGAAACCAGTCTCGACATCAGCCTTCAAGGCAGCACCGAATACGGATTGGTGACCGTAAAGAAGGAATTTGTCCAATCTGCCAATCTGGATGGAGAACATGAACTGGTGATCTGCGAGCATGGAGAGACCCTTTACCTCTATGTGAAAGAAGGCCTATCGCCCACCCTGACCATCTATGAAAGCTTCAATGGACAAGCCCTGCAAAAAGAGCTGGACATTTCAGCTTACAATCATTATCACCACTACCTCAAACTGACCGAAAGTCAAGGAATGGTAAACTTCATCGAACTGGCCATTGGGCCGTTTGAATATCATGAGGAGTACTTCGATGTGGGAGAAAAACCATTGCTAACAGTGACGGATGAGGAAGGCAGAACCTATGATGTGGTCAAAATCGGCGATCAGTATTGGATGGCAGAAAACCTTATGTCTACTACTTTTTGTAATGGAGATGAACTCGAATCGATGTCCTGGGGTGTGATTCCTCCCTATTACGCTTCTTCTGTACTTTCCGAGTCCAGAAATATCTGTCCTTGCAATTGGCACATTTCAACAGATGAAGACTGGCATACCCTCGAATCCTATTTGGGTCTACCGGATAGTGAACTCTATGCACTTAACACCGAAAGAGGAAAGGGAACAAATACAGGATACATTTTAGGAATGGACTTTTATGGCTTTGGGCTTAGTTATTATGGATATATGCAATGGGATCAAAGGTTCGAATCAGGCCTTTCAGCATATTTTTGGAGTGCTTCAAACGATGAAACAGGAGCCGTCGATACACTTTTGGCAAGAAATGTCGATTATGGAATTTGGAGAAACTCAGTTGAATCGTGGTATGCGGTACCTATACGGTGTGTAAAAAATTAAATTATTATCCCATTTACTCCTTTTATTATGAAAAGTCTAATATTTCTTTCTTCTTTTCTTCTGCTCTTAATGGGCAGTTGTGTCCAAGAGAACCACGAAAAGCCTCAAATGGGGATGTTAACCATATCCGATATTGTTTTACAGGATTTTGGAAATTATGCACTCAATAGCCGGATGTCCGAAGTATCGGAATGGAAACATATCTTCCCAGAATCGGCCACATTGCTCATTACCAACAAAGCCACTGGTCAGGAATATACCCTCGAATACAATCCAAATGATTTCACCGAGTCCTATCAGATACAATTACCCTTTGGGAAATATATCGTGTATTCAGAAGTGGAAGGCAGGGAACTAGAAGCCTTCCTGCCTTTTGTAGTCACTGGAGAATTTGCCCTGGACAATACCAGCTTAGATATCAGTCTCCAAGCCAACACTGAATATGGATTGGTAACAGTGGCAAAGTCACCTCTCATCCTTGGGGCTGAATTAGGAGGGGATTATGGTCTATTTGATCTAAAGGACAGCCCATTTCTATATAGCTATTCTAAAGAAAGACAAACAAGACTTATAATCTCTTTGGTTGATAACGAATTTTACAAGGAAATTGGAAAAGGCCTGACCATTGACGCCTATAACCATTACCACTTTTACCTTAAAGAAACAGAAAGTCAAGGAATGGTAAACTTCATTGAACTGGCCATTGGGCCGTTTGAATATCATGAGGAGTACTTCGATGTGGGAGAAAAACCATTGCTAACAGTGACGGATGAGGGAGGCAGAACCTATGATGTGGTCAAAATCGGCGATCAGTATTGGATGGCAGAAAACCTTATGTCTACTACTTTTTGTAATGGAGATGAACTCGAATCGATGTCCTGGGGTGTGATTCCTCCCTATTATGCTTCTTCTGTACTTTCTGAATCCAGAAATATCTGTCCGTGCGATTGGCATATTCCAACAGATGAAGATTGGCAAACCTTGGAATCCTATCTAGGCTTACCCGATAATGAACTTTATGCACTTAACACCGAAAGAGGCCGCGGAACCAGCACCGGATACATTTTACACAGTGATTATATTGGCCTCGCGCTTGAATATTCAGGATATATGAATTGGGACCAAAGATTCCAAACAGGTCAGGCAGGCTATTTCTGGAGTGCCTCATTCGATGAAATGGGCGCAGTCGATAGCTTATTGGTCAGAAATATTGATGGTGGATCAGGAATTTGGAGAAGTTCCGTGGAATCATCGTATGCGGTGCCTATTAGATGCGTAAAAGATTGAACAATTGTCCCACTCAAAACTATCTATCATGAAAAATTCAATTCTTGTTTATGCCTTCTTGGTACTTTTGATGAACAGTTGTGTGCAAGAAAACCACGAAGAACCCAAAATGGGTTTAGTGACTTTTTCAAATGTTGTTTTACAGGATTTTGATAATTACTCGCCCAATAGTAGGGTATCGGAAGTGTCAGAATGGAACCATATTTTTAAAGACCAAGCTACCCTGATATTTACCGATAAAGCCACAGGAAATGAATACACACTGGAATATAATCCCAATGACTTCTCGGATGCTTATCAAATCCAGCTGCCCTTTGGGGAATACACCGTGTTTTCGGAAGTGACTGGTAGAAGTTACGACGAATTCCTTCCGTTTACTATTGAGGGAGAGTTTGACTTAGATGAAACCAGTCTTGACCTTACACTTCAAGGAACCACCGATTATGGATTGGTAACAGTAGCAAAATCTCCTCTTATCAGAGCAGTCGGCATTGGAGGTGAGTACGATTTCTTTGACCTAGAAGGCAGTCCATTACTGTACATCTATGCCAAGAAAGACCGGTCTACCTCTCTTTTTATCTATTTGACTGATGATCAACCTTTCGGTGAAATTGGAAAAGGCCTGACAATTGACGCCTATAACCATTACCACTTTTACCTTAAAGAAACAGAAAGTCAAGGAATGGTAAACTTCATTGAACTGGCCATTGGGCCGTTTGAGTATCATGAGGACTATTTTGAGATCGGCGGGAACGAAGAAATCACCAGCGTGACCGATGTGGATGGCAACGAATACAAGGTGGTAAAAATCGGTGATCAATATTGGATGGCGGAAAATCTCCGTGCAACCACCTACTGTGACGGAACACCGTTGGAAACATTTATGCCCCCTGGCATTACTATGCCCTATGGCTTTAACGAACAGCCTGACTATGCTTTCATAAAAGCGGATAGATACACCTTCGAAAACAATTATTACTACAATCGAGAAGTAGCTAGGAATGAGAAGAATATTTGCCCATGCAATTGGCATGTATCGACAGATGAGGATTGGATGGAACTCGAGCGCTACCTAGGTACACCCGAGTCTGACCTCTATAACCGCCGAAGAGGCTACGACCAAGAAGCAGCCGACCAACTCATGGCACTGGACTGGCCTGACATCTATGGTGAAGTACCTCCCGAATTGAATATCACCAACTCCACGGGATTTACTGCTTACCCAAACGGCCGCTGGATTTATGACATTGACGAAACTGGCGAAGGACTTCGCTGGAATGCTTTTTCGTCCAATGCCTGGTGGTGGTCTCCCAAAGAAGATTCGCTAAGAATGAGAAGTGTACAATCTGGAGACTTCTCAGTGTCACCTGAAGAACCTTCCGCAATTTACCGAATGGGTAGCTCCGATGGATTACAAGATGGCCATGTGTTGAGTATCCGTTGTGTCAAGGATTAATTAAAATCCATATGCCCTTGGAGAGAAAAACCACTATACCAAAAACAGCAAGGTCAGCACATAAGCCATCAAGAATGCAAAAACCGGAGCCACCGCCCATACCAGAAAAAACTTTCTGACGGTAGGTTTTTGGAAAGTCGTCTTTGTGCCATCCTTACTAATGCTCAGCGCAATAAAAGCCGCGCCATTCAGCTGCACCAATGAGGTGGGAATGCCCTGCATGATGGAGGCATACAGCAGCAAACTGGCCACGATCATCGCAATCACCGTCGCATGGAAAGGTGTGGGCTCCACAATGCCCTTTCCAGTAGCTTTGGTCACTTTGTGACCCATCAGTGAACTCCCGATCGCAAAGCATGGCGCCACGATCAACACTGACAAAATGATAATGGGCAAGAAGTTTTCGATGGCCTCACCCCCAATTTCATTGGCAGTAAGTGAGGCAATCGGTGCGGCGGCATTGGCCACGTTATTGGCGCCAATGGAAAAGGCTACGTAAAGTGAGGAAAAAATCAAAAGGCCCTTTAGCACTGGATGCGTGGACAATTGTTTGTAATCGGAAGTGAGCATCTTTTTCTGGACTAATGGAAACACCCATCTGCTCAGCACCAGCATCAATCCAAAAGCGACCACCGGTAAAATCAACCAAGTAGGCAAAATCACATAGAAAAATTGTCGACTGTCAAAAACACCCAACGCTGTCGCCGCACCTGCAATGGACAAAACCGTCGACTGGCTGGTGGACTGGGGCACGCCAAGTAAATTGGCAATCAAAAGCGAAAGGCTAATGGACAGCAAAATCAAAGAAGTGGCTTCTGGTGTAAAAAAAGAAGGATCCAACAAGCCCTTTCCCAAGGTCAAAGATACTTCCTTTCCCGCTAGCAAGGCTCCCACCAGCACCATAATGCCAAATAATCCAGGAATCAGGCTCCGACGGATGACACTCGCCCCATAGGCCGCCGAAAAAGCCGGTGCCGTACCACTTCCTCCCATATTGACGGCCAAAAACATCGCCAACAAAAAAGGAATAGTAAGGGAATTAAACAGCTCTGACATAATACCGTCGTGAAAACAGGTGTGAATATTAATTTAACAAGTGGCAAAAATAGCAAATAAACACATAAACCCTATGTGTTTAATAGGGATTTTAATTTTTCACCAATTCCCGTTCAAAAAATCTACACAGCTCAGTCATGGACAATCGCCTCCTACTTTGTAGGGAAACAATTTTCGTAAAGAACAACTATCAACTGAGTTAAAAACTCAATGCCAGTAGTTCCGCAGCACAGCTGTCGGAACAACCGTTTTTTTTCACAAACACCTTCGTGCCTTAGCGACTTAGTGGCTTATTATTTTGCCACAAAGACACGAAGGCACCAAGGGAATTTTAGTGATGAATATGCTCCAACTTGCCCCATTTTTTTCACAAAAGGCTTCGTGTCTTGGCGACTTAGTGGCTTTCTTTTTTGCCACAAAGACCCGAAGGCACCAAGAAAACCCTCGTCCTGAAATCATGGTTTGATTAGGGATAATACCATCTAACATCGAAGAGCTGAAAGTGCAATAAAACCAGTAAATGGGTACTTGATTTCATTGGTTCTTTTGGATTTACCAGTGCGTAACAGCAGCAGGGATGCTCCGCTAGGAGCAATAGCTTGGTAACAGAAAGTGGATAAAGTACTAACAGTACCGTAGGTACTGAACAGGATAAAGCAAATGCATAGTTGAAAAGTCTAATCGACCCAAAGTGATGTACCTACGGCACATGATAGAGGACTGATGGTCATAGCTGTTACCAAGATTTCATACCTACGGCATGAGGTTCTTAAGCAAATGGTAGAGATTTGGTGGTACTCGGTAGCAGGTTTATCAAAAAGCCACACAATTGGTGGTGGTGGTGAGTTAAAAACTCAATGCCAGTGGTTCCGCAGCACAGCTGTCGGAACAACCGTTTTTTTTCACAAACAACTTCGCGTCTTGGCGACTTAGTGGCTTCCTTTTTTTGCCACAAAGACCCGAAGGCACCAAGGGAATTTTGGTAATGAATATGCTCCAACTTGCCCCATTTTTTTACAAAAGGCTTCGTGCCTTGGCGACTTAGTGGCTTATCATCTTGCCACAAAGACCCGAAGGCACCAGGGGAATTTTAGTGATGACTATGCTCCAACTTGCCCCATTTTTTTTACAAACAACTTCGTTCCTTGGCGACTTAGTGGCTTATTATCTTGCCACAAAGACCCGAAGGCACCAAGAAAACCCTTGTCCTGGAATCATGGTTTGATCAGGGATAATTCCAACCAACATCGAAACGCTGAAAGTGCAATAGAACCAGTAAATGGGTACTTGATTTCATAGGTTCTTTTGGATTTACCAGTGCGTAACAACAGCAGCAGGGATGCTCCGCTAGGAGCAATAGCTTGGTAACAGAAAGTGGATAAAGTACTAACAGTGCCGTAGGTACTGAACAGGTTAAGCATGCATAGCCCTATCGGATTTTGAAAAGTCTAATCGACCCAAAGTGATGTACCTACGGCACATGATAGAGGACTGATGGTCGTAGCTGTTACCAAGATTTCATACCTACGGCATGAGGTTCTTAAGCAAATAGTAGATATTTGGTGATACTACGTAGCAGGTTTATCATAAAACCACACAATTGGTGGTGGTGAGTTAAAAACTCAATGCCAGTGGTTCCGCAGCACAGCTGTCGGAACAACCGTTTTTTTTCACAAACAACTTCGTGCCTTAGCGACTTAGTGGCTTATTATCTTGCCACAAAGACCCGAAGGCACCAAGGGAATTTTGGTGATGACTATGCTCCAACTTGCCCCATTTTTTTCACAAAAGGCTTCGTGTCTTGGCGACTTAGTGGCTTATCATCTTGCCACAAAGACCCGAAGACACCAAGAAAACCCTTGTCCTGGAATCATGGTTTGATTAGGGGTTAATCCTGCTCGTCAGATAAAAGTTATGGAAGACGGACTTACTTGCCTTCACAATAGTCCTTCAGCCGTTTTAAAAACATTGCCCAGTGGTAATTGCAGAACCTGTAAAAATCTGTCAATTCCCGCCAGTCATAGTGCTTTAACACCACATCGGTAATCCCATCTTTTTCGATGAGCTCAAAACTGATCTTGGTACCGATCCACTCTTCATCCGAATCCACGCATTCCCAAAGCACCCTTTCATTCTCACTCAGCTCCAAGACCTTCATTTTGGTGATGTAGCCTTCATCAAAATCAAATTCATTAATGGCACCCACCTCTGGGCGCACGGACAGTTTTGGAGTCCATACTTTGCCTAGTCCCTCTTGGGAGATCAGCGCCTGATAGACTATTTCTTTGGGGGCTTTGATGGGGTTCAGGTGTTCTATACTGGTCATTTCAGGAATAAATTAGGTAAATTTCTCATCTAAGATAAACGCCTCGAATGAAATAAATGGCATTATTATAGGAATTTTAACGGGGCTTCCTAATAAATTGTTCTGTGAATTAGCCTATCCACGCGGCGATAGCCGTCAGTTAAAACTGCTATCAGCACACCAACTGTCACAAATACGAATTTAGCTGTCTTAGCTGTTCGGGATTTGTAATCCCGAACCGGGATAAGGGGGATTTGAAATCCCCCTAGGCTATTTGTGAATAGCGGAAACATCAATTAGAATTTAGATTTTCAGCAACTTACAGACGATAGCCTGACGGCTATGATCTACGTGGCAGCCGCTTACACCGCAAAACTAACTGATTTTCTTACACTTTCAGCTTTTTCCGACATCTGTCGGGACAGTCTATTACGATTCCTAATGAATAAGCTGGGTTCAAAATTGTTAGGAAGCCCCATTTAGTTAGTTATTAGTTCCCTACTATTTTTCTGATTACGTGATTGCCATAATCCGCAAAGATTATTTCATCCCCATTCACGAGTACATCAGTTGGGCTATTTATTTTACTGGCAGTAGATGGACCATCAATATAACCTTCGCTATTGCTTCCTATGATAGTATTAACGTATTGTCCATTGATTTCCCTTATTAGATTATTGTCCAACTCTGCCACAAAAACCTTTCCATCTAGCCCCACTGCAACTCCATAAGGATCATCAAATTTCGCCACAGCAATATCACCATTTTCCATTCCTTCTCCATTTCCACCAGCGATAGTGGACACATTATTATAGCTATCTATTTTCCTTATTGCGTGGTTTTTTCTATCTGCGACAAATACATTACCATTAGTATCTGTATCTATCCCCGAAGGATAGTAAAATTGAGCTTGAGAACCGGCTCCATCCACATGTCCTACATTTCCGGTACCCACTATGGTCGAAACCTGTCCTGAGGAATCAATCATCCTAATGCAGTGGTTTCTATTATCTGCAATCACTATATTTCCATTAGGCAATACCGCTACATCTGTAGGCTGGTCGAATTTCGCATGAGTACCACTTCCATCTTGATATCCGCTCGTAGTTCCTGCCAGGGTACTTACCGTGCCACCAGGTGTTATTTTCCTAATGGAATGGTTACCTCGATCCGCAACTATTACATTTCCCTGATTGTCCACAGCTACTTTCCAAGGACTGTTAAATTTTGCAACTCCAGCTAACCCGTCGGCAAAACCAGCTACTCCTGTCCCAGCAAATGTTGAGACATCTCCTGACGGACTTATTTTTCTTATCACATTATTGTCGCGATCGGCTACGAAGATATTTCCTTGTTGATCAATAGCTATCCCTTCAGGATTATCAAACTTGGCTGTGCTACTGGAGCCATTTTGAAATCCTGCTATTCCGGTACCTGCGATGGTTTCGGTCTCATAAGGACACATATATACTAACCAAGAATTGACCAATTCTCGGTGGGAATTATTGGGGTTCCCGGGTAAATTCCTAACCAATAGTTCATTGATTCCATAAGTTTTTGTCACAAAGGTGGAAGAACCTCCCCCGTCTAAATTAATTGCATTTTCTGCTCCCAAGGCGTAAAACACACTGGCCATTTCAGTATATTTCATTCCTGTGGACCCTGTATTATAGTTGGAATCGCGTCCATCCACCACAAACATAATCACTGTTCCGTCAGTCCTATACCCTATGCCCGTCCTAGGATGAATGGAGTGTATGGTTTGACTTTGTATCTGGCCATTCTTTACCAAAAACACCCCTCCACCAGTTGCATTGAAGAGCTGACCAGATGCCGCTGCATAATCATCTCTTCCACCTATCGTAGGCTCTTTGTTCTTATCTAATCCAAAAAAGGTAAGTCCTTGCTGTGGCTTTTCGGCGGTATGGGTATAAACATCCTTAATGACTACTCCATTTTTATGAACAATCCCATGCGGAGGCCTTGGCAAGGTTTCATATTGGTTATCAATAAAGTCACCGTTAATAGCAGCGATGACTTGGTGATGTGTCGCATTCACTTCTTCTGCTTGGTTTTTAATAGTTTGAAGCCCATATCCATGTTGATTAAATGGTGTGCCCACTTCCATGTATAGCCCAGGTATATTGAGATCGACCTCTAAGAAAAATACACGCATAGGATCTCCTGAAGGATCGACATACCTGATAATGGTTTCCGTTACACCAGTAGCTACCATCCTCTGTGACTCATCCACCACAGAATCGATTAGACTGGTGTTTTCTTTGAGTATTTGTGTTAAGTTATATTGACATGTACTTTGAGCTGACAATGAAGCAACTTCTCCCTCATCGATCAAGCCTTTAGGGTCATCAAATGTGGTGCATGATAACATGGATACAAATGAAATTCCCAAAAGGACAATGAGTTTTAGGGTATTATTTATTCTTCTCAAGATTTAGCAATATCTAGATGGATGTTAATGTAGTTATTGGGAGTAACCCGTAATATGCATTGGCCTATCTAGTAGGATTCCTAATGCATCAACCAGGTTTTAAGAATCCCAAGGATCCTCAATGAAAAAAACCGTCATTGCACATGTAATGAAAACGAAGTGAAACAGACCTGTTATACTGGAAACAAGGTTGCTCAACGACTTACATAGCAATGACGGTTTACCATTAATTCCTACCTTATTCCCGTTCAATTATCCTTATCCTGTGGTTTCCTAGGTCGGCCACATAAATGACACCATCGTGGAAAGTCACATCGGTAGGGTTGTAAAACTGAGCGGTCACTCCTACTCCATCGAGGAAGCCACTTATCGATCCGGCAATTGTGATCACTTCCTCATTATTGATCAACCTGATCTTGTGATTGGACAGATCTGCTACGATCAGTTCACCGCCATTTCCCACGCTAATCCCATAAGGGTTGTTAAACTGGGCATTTGCAGGTTGGCCATCTCGTGTACCTTGTGAGCCGTCGCCAGCCACTGTGGTGACTTGACCAGTATTCAACTCTATTTTTCTGATCAAATGATTGATCCGGTCGGCTACGAAAATGTTGCCTTGTGCATCGATGTCCAAACCAGAAGGGTACCTGAAAGTCGCTTCTTCCAATGTACCATTTTGATCTCCTTGCTCACTTCCAGCGATCGTACTGACCGTTCCATCCACATCGATTTTCCGAATGCGGTGGTTACGATTGTCTGCGACATAGAGCACCCCTTCCTCGGTCACGACTACATCCAGTGGCTGGTCAAACTGCGCTTCACCAGCGGCACCGTCATTATATCCGGCCTCACCAGTCCCTGCGACGGTACTTACCGTGCCTTGGGTATCTATTTTTCTGATGACGTGATTATCCCGGTCTGCGACATAGATATTGCCTTCCTGATCCACACAGGACTTCCAGGGATAATCCAACATCGCACCTGCCACCGGGCCATCCAAATAGCCCCTTTGACCAGTTCCCAGCACTGTGGTCACTGTCCCATCCAAGGTCACTTGGCGAATACTACTATTGCTCCTGTCCGTGACGATAAGAGAGCCATCAGGATGAACCGCCACCCCTTCGGGATTCCTGAAGGAAGCTCCATTGCCAACGCCGTCTACCAGGCCATAGTCACTGCTCCCTGCCAGCGTCGAAACCTTATAATTGGCAGGTCTGACCACATGGTTAAATTCAAGCGAAGCGCCATCGGCACTGACACCGTTTATGCTCAGCTCTATCGTTTGCAGTCCCTCACCTTCGGGGACCACCACCTGAAGCCTACTGTTTGTTGCTTCCAAAACCGTGGCCGAAACCCCGTTGAAGGAAACGGCATTTGCTTCCCTGTTACCACTGAAATTCCTTCCTTGGATAGTTACCACATCCTTCGCATTACCTTCCTCAGGGCTCATGGCGTATATAAAAGGAGCCGAGCTGCTCTGGGGTGTCACATCGTCATTGTCACAGCCAAGAACAACCAAGGCCGAAAGGATGATGGCCAACAATGGAAATCTATACACACTTTTCATTTTTATATCCATCATCTATTCGTTTTCGTTTACCAAAATTGCCCAGCCATTTGCCACAGGACGTGGTGTCCCATCAGATGGACGGTTACGTACATGAAATACATCTTCTAAACTGTGCAAGGTCACAAAAGTAGAAGAGCCGCCCCCATCGAGGTTTGTGGCATCCCGTACACCCAGTGCCTGAAATACCTCGGCCACTTCTGATAGTGACAGCCCGTTGGAGTAATCAAACAGACGGCCGTCCACTACCATAAAATAAACCTCTTCGGCATCGGTAATACCGACCGCTGTCCTTGGATGGATGTCTTCGCTCGGGATAGGCACCAAATTATAATCCTTGATCAACAAGTCTCCAGCGCCCAAGGCATCGTACAATCCGTCCTGGAATTCGGGATAATCATCGGAATGCTCGATCACCAATCTCCCGTTTTCATCCACGCCAAAGAAGGACCTCCCTACCATTGGGGTCGTCTTGATGGCCTCTCCGTGGAGATGGACTACACCACGGGGCTCTCCGGTATCCATATTGAAAAAATCGGCATTGACACCGCCCACGACTTTCTTTCCGGGCACATCCACCCATTCCATCATTTCAGGAATCGGCTGCATTCCAAAACCACTACTCGCAAATGGCGTCAGCGGAAACAGTTCAACGCCCTCCTCTTTCAGGTCTATCTTAACTACAAACATCCGCATGGTAAGTCCCTTCATGGACAAATAATGGATATCTGTCTCCTCCACCCCAGGAGCCACCGTAAAGGTCGTGTCCCAAAATACTTCGCTGACCAACTCAGTACTGTCGGCTAGTCTTTGGGTGATGGGGCTCAGTTCTTGGTCCAGCACTGCCGGCTGGGTATCGTCGTTTTTACAGCTGGCGGCCATCAAAACCATAGAGGTCGCCAACAGAAATGTATAGTAGTAATTGATGTATTTTTTCATCGTTTTTTTGCCTTTTTGGGGATCAATATCCCGGGTTTTGTTCCAGTTTTTCATTTAACAACAACTCCGTCTCCGGTATGGGCATGAGGGTTTCGCGCTGCTGTATGCCCAATTCTTCCACGGCCTTTCCCGTCCGTACCAAGTCCACCCATCTGAAGCCTTCGGCAAAAAGCTCCCTTCTCCTCTCTTCCAAAACCAGCTCAAGGTAGTCCTCCTCGTTGGAAGGTGACACCGGCGTTAGTCCGCGGGCTTCCCGAAGTTCATTGAGCCGATCGAGTCCTGCCAGTCCCTGCGCCTCTGCACTGATCAAGTACATCTCGGCCAGCCTGCTCACGTTGAGCTGGTCTGTACCGGTCTGGCCACTGGGGTATTTATTGACCACGTCCAGTCCATCATAGGTATCCACAGAAACTTCCGCCCGTAAATCCGATCCGGAGAACATTTCCATCGCCCAAGGGTTGGGCTTGAAAACATACGAACCACTCTGGGGATGGGCATAGGTGTAAAACAGCGTGGAAAGGTTGATGCTGGACTCAATGGTGAGATTTACAAAAGCAAAAATCAACTCACTGTTATCCTGTCTCCTGAACATTTTATCAAAACTATCCAAGCTGAGATAGGGCGAATTGATCAGTTCTTCGGCCAAGGTAGCCGCTTCGTCCATTTTTCCCTGCCCCAGCTTGGCACGGGCCATCAGGGCTTTGGCTGCTTGGCTGGACACATAGTTGAAATCACCGCCCAGTTCACCGTTGAAATCCGGAGCTTGTTCGATGGCCACTGACAGGTCCTCCTCGATAAATTGCCAAACCTCCTCGGCCGAATTCCTTGGCAACTTTTCTTGGGTATTTTCCCTGATGATCGGTACACCGCCAAATTTGATCAATAAATTATAATAGATATAGGCCCTGAAGTAGTGCGCCGTTCCGTTTACCTGATTGATCCTATCGGAAGGAGTCATCTCCTTGACATTGGCGATCAGGGTATTTACCTGATAGAGTGCCTCGTAGTATCCTTTCCAGGAACTGTTGACATACCCGTGCTCTGGGCGAAGGATATTGCTGATAAAGGCATTGGTACCGCCGCCATTGGTAGACCCGGCAGAATTGAGGTCTCCCCCCACCAGATCGGGCAAAATGTACGATTCTCTTCCAGGATCGTTCTGAACAGACTGATAGACACCGATCAGGAACGATTCCACATCATCTTCGGTAAGGTCAGATTCCGAAGAGACGGCCGACCGCGGATAAAGGTCCAACTGATTACCACAGGCACTGGCAAGCATAAGTACCAGCAGGCCTAGGGACATTATTTTTATATTCATGATTTTCTTCTTTTTTTGGTTCTAGAAAGCCGCATTGAGCCCCAATCGGATTGTTCTGGGCTGGGGCAGGTTCATGTTGTCATCTGCCATAAAGCGGGCATCGTAATTTTTGGATACCTCAGGATCCAGTCCTGAATAGTTGCTGAACAGGTACAGGTTTTCACCTTGGACAAAAACACGTAGCTTGCTCATCTGAAGCTTATCCAAAATGGACTGGGGCAAAGAATAACCCAAACTCAAGGTCCTCAACCGCAAGAAAGATGCGTCTTCGAGAAACCGGGAAGAGTTATACGTATTGTATCCAGTGCCGTGTATGGCCCTAGGGACTTCATTGCTGGTACCTGGTCCCGTCCATCGCTCTAGGGCAGGCTCCTCTCTAAATCCTTGTCTTCCACTACCCAATCGATCCGTCGTAATCCTCCAAGTGGCATAGATCTCCGACCCTTGGGAGAATGTCAGGAAGGCACTGAGGTCAAAATTCTTGTACTGGAACGTATTGGACCAGCCACCGTAAAAGTCGGGGTTGGAAGTACCGATGATCTGGCGGTCGTCCACATTGATGATCCCGTCGCCATTGACATCTTCATAATGCACATCTCCTGCACGGACTCCCTGGTCGTACAATTGTTCCGGCACTTCCTCGTCTGTCTGGAAGATTCCCAGCATTTTGTACATATAAAAACTGCCCACTTCTTCTCCCACCTGTAGGGTCCTATTGGCGCCGATCAGCAGGGGATCGTCACCCAGCAGCGAGGTGAGTTCATTTTGGATAAAGGAAATATTAAAGCTGGACTGCCATTGCAATTCACCAAATTGTTGATTGTAATCAAACAGAAATTCCAACCCTGTATTCCTCATAGAACCGATATTACTGGTCACACTGCTAAATCCACTGGTCGCATGGATGGGCATATTGTACAGCAGGTTTTCGGTGTTTTTAATAAAGTAGTCAGCCGAAATATTGGCCTTTCCGCTCCACAGTCCCAGATCTATCCCCACATCAAACTGATTGGCCGTCTCCCAAGTAAGGTTGGGGTTTCCAAAAGTGGAAATGGACAGGCCACTGTTTCCACCATAATTGGCACCTCCACTCATCAGGGCTTGGTAGGCATAGCTCCCGATGCCATCTTGATTACCCGTAGCGCCATAACTTGCGCGCAGCTTTAGGTCCGTTTGGGAAAATTTCCAGAAGTCCTCATCCGACACGTTCCATCCGGCAGAAATGGACGGGAAAGAACCATAGCGTTTTTCGGGCGAGAACTTGGAAGACCCATCCGCTCGGATGGATAGTGAAAGCAGGTACTTGTCCTCCCAGCTCAGGTTGGCACGGCTGTAATAGGATTCAAGGGCATTTTCTCCAAATCCCGAGGTGGCATTGGCAATCTCACTGGCCACAGACAGCACATCAAAAGAAGGCGAAGGAAATCCCCTACCATCGATGTAGTTGGTGCTGGTGGTCACTTTTTGGTAGGAATGCCCCACCAGTGCATTCACGGTAAGCTTCCCAAATGTGTGGTCAAAATACAGGGTGTTTTCGATCAGTCCATTGGTCATCATCCTTCGCTCGTCCAGTAGACGCCCCTGCCCTGCCCCATAAGGATGCTCATCAGTGTAATACAGGTAATCTTCCGTATAAATGGCATCAAGACCAAAGGTGTTTTTCAGGTGAAACGAAGGACTGAACTTGATGTCGGCATAGGCATTTCCCAGCATTCTATAATTGTCCAATTTCGTATTTTGCTCATTGATGATCTGCATGTTGTTATGGTATACCAACTCATCGGTTCCGCCTACATAATATTCCCCGTTGGGCTTATATGGCCTGTCAAACGGCCGCTGTCCCATGCTTCGCAGAAAAATAGATGATCCATAGGTACCATTTGGTACGCGGTGGTTTCTCGAAAAACTCAGGTTGGTATTCGTCCCGATTTCCAGCCAATTTACCGCTTGGTGGGTCACATTGATCTTGGCATTGTACTTCTTGTAATCATTGGTCTTGAGTACCCCTTCTTGGTTTAGGTAACCACCAGAAATGTAAAGTTTCGTTTTCTCACTCCCACTGGAAAAGGAGACGTTGACATTGGAAACCAAGGCATCCCTCAGCACCAAGTCCAGCCAATCAGTATCCGGCAGTCCGGGATAGGGGTCCTCCATATAATCCACGAAATTCCCGTCTCCAGGTGAATAGCCATTTTGCTCGTTATAGTTATAACGGGCTTCATTGAGCACCTCTAGGTACAGGTCCGAATCGGCCATTTTTAACTTATCCAAGTTCGGAAGATACTGGACGCCAAAATTGGTCTGGATATTTAGGCTTGATTGTCCCACTTTTCCGGACTTGGTGGTGATGATGACTACACCGTTGGTGGCTCGTGAACCGTAAATGGCCGCAGATGCGGCATCTTTAAGCACTTCGATGGATTCGATGTCATTCGGATTAAGCTCGGACAGCGGGTTCATGCCTTCTCCGAGGTTAAAAAGCGCTGCATTATGGTTGACCAACGGAATACCATCTACTACATAGAGGGGTTCATTTTGTCCACTTAAGGAACCTATACCGCGAATACTCACACGGATATTACTACCGGGTGTGCCCGCTCCAGCACCGACATGGACTCCCGGCATCCTTCCCTGCATCATCTGATCTGGCCCCATTACCTGTCTGAAGTTCTTTTCATCTGGCCGGAAGTTGGAGATGGCACTGGTCACTTCCTTTCTGTCCTGCTGACCATAGCCAATGACCACGATTTCTGAGAGATCGTTTTCTGAGGGCCGAAGGGTAACCGCTAGTTTACTACGGCCATTTACAGGGATTTCCTGGGGATCATACCCGATAAAGGAAATGACCAATATGGCATTTTCGGACAACCCATTGAAGGTGAATTTCCCATCCAAATCAGTGACTGTTCCTTTAGAGCCTCCCTTCACCCGAACGGTCGCACCGGGCAGCGGCTCTCCATCCGTGCTGATTACCGTACCAGTAACCGTTATAGCTGCTGGATCATCAGTGGTCTTTGGCTTGATGACAATATAGGTATCCACCAGCTGGTAGGTAAAAGGTTGGTTGCTGAAGACCTTCGTCAGTGTGGTTTCGAGGGATCCGCTCTTCACGTCCACATACACGGGGCGGGATTGGCTTACTGTTTCATCATTGAACACAAACCGGTATTCGGATTGCGATTCTATCATTTCCATCACTTCTATCAGTGGAAGCCCTTGGGCTTTTAGCGTCAAATCCTGGGAATGGACCTTGGCCGTTACCTGAAAGACGAGTGATAAGCATAAGATTAGTGTCCATTTCATAACCAAAAGGTAATTGGGTGGAGCAAAAGATACCCCGTGTCCACCTTGTCTTAAGTGGGTTAATTTCATAACTTTACAAATTAGATGTTGATCGATAAAATTTTAATGTGAGGTTAAAAGGCATTGATCAGCCTGGCCGGTGGTTTTGCGAGAACCACTGGCTTTTTTTTAGTGAGTGGTGTTTTTTACATAGACTGTTCCGTTTTTAAGTTCAAAATCAATTGCCCCAGACATTTCCAGCATGCCCAATACCTTGGACAGATTGGTATCCATCGATATGGTGCCACTAAAATGCTTTTCGGGAATATCTCCATCAAAAGAGACCTTGATGGCATACCATCGTTCCAATTGCCTCAAAATATCCTCAAGCTTGGTACGCTTGAACATAAATAGGCCATCCTTCCAAGCCACCACCTGTCGAGTGTCTATCTTACTTACCGAAAGCTGGCCATTTGAGAGCGCTTGTTCTCCAGGTGAGATGACCTTGCTCTTATCTTTATGGGAAACCTCGACGCTCCCTTCCAATAAGGTGGTCTTTGTCAAGGGCTCGTTTTCATAGGTGTTGATGTTAAAATGCGTGCCCAGTACCTTCACTTCAGTATCGTTGGCCTGGACGATAAAAGGTACTTCAGGATCGTGGGCGACTTCAAAATAACCTTCTCCCTTAAGCGTCACTGTTCGGGATGATCCGGTAAAATTGGACGGAAAAGCCAAGGACGAGGCACTGTTAAGCCAGACCTTGGTCCCGTCTGCCAACACCACTTGGTATTTGCCTCCCTTTGGCACAAAAATCTTATTTACTTTGCTTTCGGGAGTGGTATAGTCTTTCCTTACATTAAATATCACTTGATCAAGCCGTTTGTCGACAGTGATGCCATTATCCTCCTTTAACGTCCCTTCTGCAGCTCCTTCAAGAAGGATCTCTTCCCCATCTGGGAGGATCAAAATGGCTTTGTCCGTTCCCGGCTCCACATCTACGGTAGCCAGCGTTCCTTGGTCGGTAGGCGGCGCAATGGACAACCATCCACCGTATATCCCCCAGCCCATTATCACCACTGCCAACATCGCTGCCGCTGCTGCATAGCGGATCCACCATTTTTTCTCTTGATTTTCTCTCTTGCCGCTGGATGGAAGGTGCTGCTTCAGCTTGCCAAAGGCCCCTTTGGAATCTATGGAAGAGAAGAAAGCCATCTCTTCTTCCAGTAAATGCTCTTGGCTGATACGCTCATAAAAATCCCTGTTCTCTTGGCTCTGGGAAAGCCAATCCTCCAAACGGTCGCGCTCGACTTCCTCCAGTGTTCCCTTAAGGCTCTTTAGGATAAGCTGAGTATATATATGAATATAATCTTGCTCGTTCATTTCAGTGTATTTGTCCTTATTACACAGAAATGGAAGAAACGGGTGAAAGAAAATATGGGTTTTTTATAAAAAAATATTAATTAATATTGAGGTAACACCGATTAACAATTAATTAACAAAACAAGAACGTATAAGACTTCCGGATTTAGGCGTAACCGCAAGAGTTTAAGTCCCCGTTGCTTTTGGGTTTTTACGGTATTGATAGATACCCCGAGTTGGTCGGCTATTTCCTGGTTGGACTTCCCTTCCAAAAAACCTAAAGTGGAAATTCTCCTGCATCCTTCAGGAAGTGCTTCCATCGCAGCATAGAGCTCATTCAACACCTCTGAGTGGATCATCCGCTGGACGATGGACTGGTCTTGGTTCGATATCTCCGCCATTCCATCATCTATTCCCAAATTGTGTTTTTGATCACGAAGGGCATTGATACTCCTGTTCTTGACAGCTTTAAAAAGGTAGTTTTGGATATACGGTATTTCATGCTCCAGAAGCTCCTCCTTTTGCGCAAACTGGATAAATACTTCCTGCACGATGTCCTCAGCGAGATCTTTGTCTTGGACAAATTGAAAACAAAAATAGACCAGTTTCTTATGAAAATTATAAAACACCTCTTCCAGTGTAGGCTTGGGGCCTATTGGAAATATACTGGTCTGGTCATTCATTTTTTTCATCGAGGTAATTTATCAGATAAGCATTAAGCTGTGCATCGGATGAATCAAAATTAAAGAATAACTGTCCGAAGTTATTTTCTTTAGGTGTTATCAATTTATTAAAAACCCTTAACAGGTTCACTATCTAAGCAAAAAAAGCCTACGAATTAGCGGCTTTTTATCCAGGGCAAACGCGTTTAGTGTTTTGAAAGGAAACAATTTTCGTGTAGGCATAGCTATCATCCGTGCCGCTGGCACTCCTTCGGGAGCTTGAGGAGACCTTAAGCTCCTGCGGATGAATCCGCAGGTTACTAAATTTATCGTGCCGCTGGCACTTTGCCCCGATTTGTACATTGGAAACCGCAGTAGCCTAGGGTCAAGTCAACGCTTAAATGACGGGTAAGGCGGTAGTGGATTTTGGACGAGATCAAGGCGCAAAAACGCCCCTAGCCGTAGCTAAGGAAGTCTTTTTGCAACGTAGAGATAGGCCAAAAGACACACCGGACTACACGTAGGTTTAGGTTTGGCTTGACACTAGATTACCGAATGGCGGGATAGGCTGAAAGAATGATTAGTTGATTTGGATCGTACAAGCCGTCCCAGCTATCTGCTCATGTATAGTGGTTGGCTTGGTTGAGGTAAACCCTGAATAGGCGTTAGCAACTGAGCATCCTGCCTCATCCGCCTTTGGCGGAAGGTTATATAGAAGGTGCAGGTGACCACCTGCACCAAAAATGATTACACACAAAAGTGTAAGTTCCGTAGGAACGGCAGATATAAATGCAAATAGGAACATTTTTTTTAAATGCCTTTCCCCTGGCTTTTTATCTTTTATGGCATGACCGAAAACTAGGATTGCTCACTAAATGTCCCATGTTTAAGATCAACCGTAAACCGCTGTCCATCAACAGTATTAATAACTAAAAAGGCCTCACCTGCTGCATCCACCTCATAAGCATATGGACTCCCGGTTTCTGTCAACCAAAAATAATGCAACTCACCTTTCTTAAGCTTTCTCCGCGGTATGTCCAAGGATCTGCCATTAATGGGAGAATGTACTTTCTGACCATTTTTATAGATTTGGATCAGTGGGTTTTCCTTATTATACCAATCTTCGACATAAGTAAAATACTGGCCGTCATTGGACAATAGACCAGATGACTTTCCTGAATAATTGTAGTCTGCTTGCCAAAGCAGTTTTTCAACTCCATCAACCACTTCAAATACGTTGACTTTCCAATCCGACCGATAATCACCCTCCCCTTTTTTAGCGTCTACCGCCTGAATCTTTGCGATGTACTGGCCATTCTCTGATGAAACCTCAAAGGCACACCAGCACACCTCTTTGGCAGATAATTGGTGAAAAGAAAATAGCACCAATAAAGCAATTAGTAGATTTTTCATAAAAATGAATCGTTAAGTAAATAAAAGACTTTCACATCTATATATCCGCAATGACACCCGTAATCGCAGCAATAGTAAAATAGGTTATCACAGAAAGCACCAAAATCTCAGAAAAGCCTTATTTCATTCTGGGTATTCTGTGCGTTCGGTGAGCAATAAACTGTACTGCTAAAAAGTGTATAGTCATGCTTCCTTAAACCTAACTAACCGCCTATAAATAAACAATTTAACTGGATAAAGTTTATGTTATGTAGGAGGAATACCAAGAAGCGAGAAAATAAAGCAACCCGTCCAACAGCCTGTACTTCCAAGGCGCTGAACGGGTTGCTACTATTTATGATCTACTTATTAAACCCGGAATATGCATTAGCCTATCTACGCCACGGCGCACAGGTATTGCGACCTGAAACTGCTTCAAAATCAGCCGTTTCACTTTAGTTTTCGGCATAACCGTAGCGGTGCTACGCTAATGCCTCCAAACTAACTGATTTTCTTGCAATTTCAGCTCTCACTACGATTCCTAACGCATAATCCGGGTTAAAACCAGATTGGATTTATCAATACCCGGGATTCTGACGTAAGCCTGGGTTTACTTTTAAGCTACTTTCAGGAAATGGCCATTGGTACTGATGGTTGGAAAACGTCCTGTCTTCAATCTTGAGACTGGTCACCTGTCCATTTTCTTTTCGTGTATGGCCTAATGCTGACTCGTTCAGCACCTCTTCGGCTATTCTCCACCGCAGAATGTCTGCGTAGCGCAAGCCTTCTCCTGCAAACTCAACCCTTCTTTCATTCCGTACCAAGTCGATCCATTCCTCTTGGCCATAGCTGCTAAAGGTAGGAAGGGTCACATTGGCCACACTCATGTCCAGTCCAGCTCGCTCCCTGACTTGATTGATGCATTCTTTGGTCAATGCATCCACTTCC
Source organism: Echinicola strongylocentroti (assembly GCF_003260975.1). Taxonomy (NCBI): domain Bacteria; kingdom Pseudomonadati; phylum Bacteroidota; class Cytophagia; order Cytophagales; family Cyclobacteriaceae; genus Echinicola; species Echinicola strongylocentroti. The sequence goes on from NZ_CP030041.1 coordinate 173,593, forward strand.
CCCATCATGATCTTGGCTTCCGCATAGGTCAACAGTACTTCCGCATACCTCAATAAACCGTATTCCATGTTGCCATTTCTGAATGCATCATTTTCAGAAACAAACTTCTTAAACCAATAGCCCGATTTACTAGCCCTTTGGTTTTCGTAAAACATCGGATTATTGGAGTTGTAGATATCGATGGTTTCCCCGTAGAATTCATCCCCATGCCCCATGATAGAAGCTTGATAGCGTGGGTCCCTGTTCAGGTCTGGGTCTAGCTCATACTCTTCCTTGGTGTGAAGTGGGCAGTTCTCGATAGTCCTTCCTTGCTTGGTCCAGTAGCTGTCCACCAGGGATTTCAACGGCACGCAATAGGACTGGCCATTGCCTGTACGGAAGTGCGGCCCCAAATCCCTGAAGGAATAAGAAGTGCTTCCGCTGTGGCTCTCTTCGTCCAAGTGCACAATAAATTCATCGTTGTTGGAGGCCGCTTCATACTGGAAAAGATCCCCGTAATTTGGGTGCAAGCTATAGTTTCCACTGTCCATAATTTCCTTGGCCATTCGGGCGGCCAGCTCATACCGTCCGTGGTACAGGGCATAACGCATGATCACGGCTTTCAGGGACAATTGGTTAAACATATATTTGTTGGAGGTGTATTCATCCATGGGGAGCTGATTGGCTATTTCCTCTGCCATAGGAAAGATGGTTTCCAAAATTTCCTCCTTGGGCATCGCTGGCTGCCTGGCATCATCGAGGTCAGCCGGCTCCAGCGTAAAGGGCACATCTCCCCAGTAGAACGTGAGTCTAAAGTAATGCCACATCCTCAGACCTTTCAGGATATTTTCATATCGGGTCCTGATGCTTTCATCTTCTACATAGGGTTCGCTGATATTATCGATATACGTGTTGAGCCGGCCCACATGCTTCATATAGGTCGCATAATAATACTCCATCCCAACGTTACTGGCATTCAGGGTTCCATTGGCGATGGCTTGGTGGTGGTCGCTAAAATCCCTGGCGTATGCATTGTCAGATCGACCATCCAGCATATACAGTAAGCTCCTTCTATTGCTGTGATGGGTAAAGACGTCATAAAAACTACTATAGGTAACCCTTCTGAGGTCGTCTTCATCATTGAAGAATTCCGTAAATGAGGTAGCCGTTGGATCGGTCTTGTCCAGAAAGGTTTCACACCCCGAAAGGATAAAAACGGAAACGATTATACAAATTACTTTTTTCATGGTCTTTTCTTGATTAGAGAATTGTGAATTTTACACCCAAACTGTAACTGGCCATTCTTGGGTAATTGCCAGTGCCCCCGTTTCTTTCTGGCTCCAGCCCTTCCCAGTTGGTAAAGGTGAAGGCATCTTGGGCATTGATATACACCCGCATGTTCTTAACTCCCTTGGTGATCCGAGGGAAAGTATATCCTAGCTGCAAGGTCTTGATCCTGAAAAAGGAAGCATCACCAAGCCAGACATCGCTGAGCTCGGAATTAGGAGTGGTTCCGGTCCACACCCGTGGAAAACGGCTGTTGGGATTGTCCGGTGTCCATCTATTGTCCATATAGTATTGTCGGGGAGCACCGAGGTCATTGTTTTCTCCATCCATAAAGATTGGAAATCCTTCTTGTCCTCCAAGCCTACCGGTCCTTCTCCCTACACCATGTCCGAGGAAGCTAAAATCCCAGCGCTTGTACCGCAGGTCCAGGGTGATCGAATAGTTCATATGGGGAAAGGGATCACCGAGATCTACACGGTCCTTATCATTGATGACACCATCACCATTTTGATCCACGTATCGAATATCGCCTGGGCGGGTGTTAGGAAGCTTAGCAGAAGTTTCTTCTACCTCTTGCTCGTTTTGGAAATACCCATCGCTTTCGAAGCCATAGTAATTGTCCAAGGCAATTCCGCGATACCAGATTTTTTCGTTATTGTCCTTAAAGATCAAGGTATCCGATTCATTGTACCCTGCCTTGAGCACTTTATTGTTGTTTTCAAACAGCATCCCGCCCACGGTATAGGACAGTTCACCGATATTGTCACTCCAAGATCCCGATAGTTCCCAGCCTTTGTTTTCTACCTCTCCAACATTGACGGCTGATTCCAAACTGTGTGATCCCGTCAAAGGTGGTACAGGAAACTCAGAATAGATCAGGTCAAAGGAATGTTTCTTATACACTTCGGCTGTAAAGCGAAAACGGTTGTCAAACATCGCCAAGTCCACGCCGATATTGCCCTGTCGTTGCTTCTCCCAGCTAAAGCTCGGATTGGGAACCCTCATCGTCCAGCCCCAGTTGTTTACCACTTCCTGCCACAGGTAGGGATCCACATTTTCATTTCCGATCAACCCATAGGAAAGTCGGATTTTCAGGTTACTGATCAGCCCATTCTGAGTGACCCCGGACAGAAACTTTTCGTTGTGGGCATTCCATGCCAAAGCCCCAGAAGGGAAAAATCCCCACTGATGGTCTGGCGCAAACTTACTGCTTCCATCACCACGGGCGGTCACCTCCAAGAGGTAGCGGTCATCAAAGGAATAATTGAGTTTTGTATAAAATGAAGCCTTGGCTATTTCCCTGTAATCGGTGTAATTATAGTTCATGATTTCGGTACCTGCCACGAGGTAGAGTTTATCCTGTTCTTTCCTCAGGTCGCGCTCATAATTGATATTAGCCCTTGCGGTGAGTTGGCTGACGCTGACGCCCTGATCCGAATCCACGGCATTTGCCCAAGTAGTCACAGGGATACCGTCTCCATCAAAAAACTTAAAAGTCTCCCGCTTGTATTTATTGGCGGATTTATTGATCATATAGGAAATGTTACCATTGATGTGCAAGTTGTCATTAATGTGGTAACGCGGCCGCAAGTTGATGGTACTTCTGTCGTATAAGTTGTTTCGCTCACCTCCATGGTTAATGGATGCTACAGGGTTCATCTCATTGTGAAGGATATAGTGGTCGGGAAGATCCGAATCATAGAACACAGGCTGCGTAGGGTTCATCCTCCAGGCTATTTTATACAGCCCATGACCATCAGAATTGGCTTGTAGCCTGTTTACCTGTAACCTTCTTGCATAAAAATCCGCAAGAAGGACAAACTTGTCATCAATATGGATATCGGTATTGAATCGGGCACTGAACTTTTCGGACCCCTCATAGGTGTTCAGTCCATTTTCTTTCAGATAGCCGAGCATCAGGTTAAAGGTCCCGACCCCTCCACCACCGGAAATATTGGTGGACATGTTATAGGAATAGGCCCTTCTTTCCATTACCTCATCGAGCCAGTCAGTGTCCGTGGAGTTGCCATTGGCGGCATTGGTAATATCTTCGTCGGTAAACTGTGGCGTCTGGCCTTGGTATTCCCTTGCTTCGTTGTTCAGGCGCATATAATCAGCTGAATTCACGAAAGTAGGCAAATCGATAGGGTCATTGATAGCTGCCCAAGAATGAAGGTCTACCTTAAACTTCCCCGTTGTACCTCTGTTGGTCGTGATGATGATGACACCATTGGCACCTCTGGATCCGTACATGGCAGCAGAGGCAGCATCCTTGAGGACACTAATGCTCTTTACTTCATTGGGATCAATATCAGTAAGAGACTGCTCCATGCCATCCACGATTACCAACGGGTCGGCGTTTTGCAGCGTGCTGATACCTCGGATGTTGATGGTTCCGGGCACACTTCCGGGGAGGTTGCTTCCTTGGAGCATCGTCACGCCTGGCAGCGTACCGCTAAAAGCCTCTTGCAGCTTAAAAATAGGACGCATCTTTGCTCTTTTCATGTCCAATTCTGCTATAGACGAAGCCACATGCTGCTTCTCTATGGTATTGTAGCCCATGACCACGACCTCATCCAAGGCGGTGCTTTCTTCCTGAAGGGTCACATTGACCTCGCTCCGTCCATCAATAGGGATTTCCAGGTTTTTATAACCAAGCATATTGAAGATCAATGTCCCCGCTTCTTCTGCACTGATGCGGTAGTAGCCATCTATATCAGTCACGGTTCCCACATTGGATCCCTTGATCAGGATGGTCGCCCCCGGCAATGGCTCCCCGTTTTCACTGGTGACTCTTCCGGTGATCTCTCTTTTGGCATACTTCTCTGCCACCTTCTTCACGGAAATATTATCTCCGTCTTTCCTGAAATTAAGCCCCCTGCGCTCTAGCATCTCCATTAGTTCGCTTAAGCTAATATTGTCCCGGTGAAGGCTGAACCGGTCCTTGCTCTCGGCAATTTGTTTGTCATAGAGAAATACTAAATCAGTCTTGGTCTCTACTTGATGAAAAACATCCGTAAATGCCGCCTCATTGGCATATAGGGAAAAGGTGATCTGCTCCGGTTCCTGGCCATTGGATGAATTGGCCAGAAGCACCTGCATCACAAATAACTGAACCATAAAGGCATAAAATAGTCGCTTCGATATCAAAATCGATTGTTTTAAGATGATGGAATACATAAATTTGTAAATGTTAACTGATGTTAATGAAATCGATATGGCCCGTACCTGCTGCAATCAGGTAGGGGCTTTTTTTGTGTGAGGTTTGACAACGTGTTACATAGGCATATTAGTTACAAGGGTTTCCTTTAAATACTACGGTGTTTTCTTCTGTTATTTGCCAGTCAATTTCCTTTATGAACTTGATTTGATTGAGCAAAACTTCCAATTCGCCCATCTTTAGTTTGCCCGAAAAGGCGCAGTTTTCCAGCGCCATCGGTTCAAAACGAACCTCATAACCATACCATCTATCGATGAGCGTAGCCAGTTCTTTCAGTGATGTACCATCCAAAAAGCACATCTGGTTTCTCCACGCACCGGCCATTTTCAGGTTGACAGGATGTTTAAGGAGTATTCCCTTTGCGTCAATAGACGCTGCTTGATTTATTACTAGCAGTTCTTCCTGCTGGCTGTCCTTGGTGACATGGACGTTAACTTTTCCTTCAAACACACTGACTTGGGAGTCATCGGCAGGATAGGCACTTATATTGAACTGCGTACCCAGCACTTCTGTAGATAGCTCGCCTGCAACTACTCTAAAAGGCCTTTCAGGGTCTGAGACCACGTCAAAAAAAGCCTCTCCGGAAAGCGCTATTTCCCTGCTGTCATCACCAAAATCTTTTGGATAACGAATCTCTGAAGCGACATTGAGCATTACATGGGAACCATCCGGGAGAGTGATGTTAAGTTGCTCACCTTTGCCTGTTGATTGGGTGATCCAATCCTCTTGCTGCGAATGGGCTGTAAACATCCAATATCCTCCAGCTAGAATAAGCAATGCGGCCGCGGTTGCCTTCCACCAATGGGAAATTTGCTGGATGGAGTAGTGCTTTGTTTTTTCCTCCTTTTCTTTCTTTGCTTTTATCCGATTCAAAATCTCCTTTTTAAGGATTAAAAGATCCTGATCGGAATCTTCAGCTTTCTCGGAAAAATGTTTTTCAAACCACTGATCCACCAAAATGCTTTCATCGGCGCTGGCCTTACCTTTTAGGTATCGCGTCAATAAATCATTGAATTGTTTTTTATCCACCATTCATTGTGTCCTTTGACCTGATAGTGGAAATTATTGGGGGGTGCACCTATAAAAAATTGAGGTTATAGGTGGATTTAACGATTATATAACACTGATAAAAATAGGGTAACACTAAAACGTATCGGCCAAGGAAGCGGCAATGATAAATGCCATCTTCACCTCAGGAGAATTTCTGAGATGGTTCAGCGCCTTATTGATCTGGTTTTCTACGGTACTTTTGGAAATTTTCAGTTGTTGGGCGATTTCCTGATTGGAGAGGTGATCGTATCGGCTGAGGTAAAAAATCCTCTTACACTTGGGGGACAGTGCTTCCAGGCACTCCTTGATTCTAGCGTCTAGCTCTTTATAATGCAATAAATCCTCAATGGGACTGTCCACAAGGATATGGTTAAATTCATCTATAAAATGCTCCTGCTGCTCTAGTTTCCGGATATGGTCCATCAATCGGTATTTGGAGGCCTGGTACAGGTAAGCATACAGGTTTTTGATTTGGAGTTTTTCCCTTCTATTCCACAAATCCAAAAAGATTTCTTGGACGAAATCTTTGCTGAGTTCTTCATCTTTGGTAAACGACCTGCTCACTAGAAAAATTTTTTCCCAGTAACGTTCATATAACTCTTCAAAGGCCTCCCAAGATCCCAACCTTAACTCGTCTAATAGCGTGGTGTCTGTTTTATGACAGCTGTCCATTTCTTATTGGTTTTCACATTTGGCATTCCACTGCCCTGGATAGTCCTATCTGCTGTCTCTACCCATCTTCTACTACCCCATTACAAAACCACGAAATTATATAAGCTATCCCCAAATTCCATCAGTATTAAAATAAGTTATTGTTAAGCTTTTACCAAAAACAGGTATAAACGTACCTAATAATGTCAATTCGATATTAAGCCCGGATTTCAAGACATCGGAAAAAAATAACGTAAAGTAGCCTATTTATTAGACCACCACATTAGGCACATAGGGCACAATAGGGGAATTTACGTATTTAATTTACCCTGCACTTTTAGGTGGAATCTTTAGCTGGTGGAATGTAACGAAGGGCCTTCTAAACGAGTTTTATTTTAATCGGAATCGCATTTGGTCATTATGGCTGAAGGCCTTTATCATAGACGGATTTCAAGACATCGAAAAGGATAACGTAAAGTAGCCTATTTATTAGACCACCACATTAGGCACATAGGGCACAATAGGGGAATTTACGTATTTAATTTACCCTGCACTTTTAGGTGGAATCTTTAGCTGGTGGAATGTAACGAAGGGCCTTCTAAACGAGTTTTATTTTAATTGGAATCGCATTTGGTCATTATGGCTGAAGGCCTTTATCATAGACGGATTTCAAGACATCGAAAAGGATAACGTAAAGTAGCCTATTTATTAGACCACCACATTAGGTACATAGGGCACAATAGGGGAATTTACGTATTTAATTTACCCTGCACTTTTAGGTGGGATCTTCAGCTGGTGGAATGTAACGAAGGGCCTTCTAAACGAGTTTTATTTTAATTGGAATCGCATTTGGTCATTATGGCTGAAGGCCTTTATCATAGACGGATTTCAAGACATCGAAAAGGATAACGTAAAGTAGCCTATTTATTAGACCACCACATTAGGTACATAGGGCACAATAGGGGAAATCCCCTTAACCAAACGGCTTTGATTCTGGCTTCAGCTGATCTTATCTATATTGTTTCCCAAATTTCTGTAGTTGATTTTTTTATTGGGGTCAGTGCCATTGAGAAATTCTTCCACATTGGTGTAGCCATCTCCATCACTGTCCAAGGATCCATCTTTGGGATCGTCTGGATCAAGCTGAAATTTAGTTTCCCAATCATCGGGCATTCCATCCCCATCACTGTCAGCTGGTACTTTATCAGCATCAAACGTTAGATTGGGATAGCCTCCCACTTCTGAAATATCCTTGAGAATGCCTGTAGGGGTCGTGGTTATACCTGTACGTACCATATTGGCTACCCGTTGGTCCACTTTATCGCGTTTTGGCAAAGTAGCTCCTGCTTTTTCAAGTACCGATAGAAAGGCCTCATCAGCGGATTGGTGGGGAGCTACTGGCCATCCCACAAAAGGGGTATTCACCCGCGCAAGGTCTTCTGGCCCCCGCATGCCCTTCCAGTTATCTTTGGTGATTTCTTGGTTACCATCCATAATATTGCCAGCCACATACCACTTTCCTGGTCGGTCTTCTTGTTTTGAATACCATTCACCGGCAGCCCAAGCACTTCCTGGAGAATACATACTTCGTGACTCGATCCGGGCAAAAACAGCCTTCATGTTCTCATTTGTAGCAGGCCCAGCTTTATAGTAATTATTGATGACATTGATTTGTGAGGTTTCGTCTCCTCCATCCATGGTTCTGTGCTGCCAATTATAAATGACATTGTTCCGAAAATCAAAGTCTCCCGACATCCCAATAGATGGATTCCTAGCCGTATTGCATGCAAATAGATTATGGTGAAATGTAGATGGATTTCCTCCCCATGTCCCGCCAAATGCATGGCCCTTGGCGTTTAGGGCTTCACTGGAAATCGTCCACTGGATCGTAATGTGCTTTGCTGGATCCTTTATCCTCTCTTTCCCATCCAGTGAAGACCGCATGTGTCTATAAAGCGATATATTTTCGTCCATCCCCCAACTAGTGGAGCAATGGTCGATAATAATATGGTGCTCGGGATTGCCACCGATATTATCATCACCTTGGCCACCCTCTGGAATTCCCCGGCGGACACGGACATGCCTAACAATTACATTGTGCGTATTGATGTTTAACGTCCCCTTAATACACACCCCATCACCAGGGGCAGACTGTCCCGCAATGGTAATGTGCGGATGGTCAATATTGATATCATCAGATACATCAATCGTTCCCGCCACTCTGAACACCACTATTCGTGGCCCTTCAGCCTCTAAAGCTGCGCGTAAACTACCTATTCCTTGGTCATTTAAGTTGGTGACGGCGATCACTTTTCCTCCACGGCCACCAGTGGTGAACATCCCACCTCCCCAAGCCCCGGGAAAAGCGGGTATTACACCTTCCGGTAAACGGGGCGGGTGCGGAGGGATTTGTCCTATTGAGGGAGAATTCCCTGCGGTGCCTTTATCCTGTGCCAAGCAATGCAAGGATGTGCCAAAAATGGAAATTATAAGCAGGCTTTTAGCTATTTTGATGATGGTTTTTGAGTTCATTTATCGTGCAGTATCTCGTTTTATTTTGTAAGATTTGATTATACGCTTTCTTGCCAGTAGCTTTTATAGCTCACAGAATGCACAGAGCCCCCAGAATGAAATAAAGCTTTTCTGAGATTTCCGTGGTTTCTGTGAGAACCTATTTACTGTTTCTATGATTACTGGTGTCAGTGCGCATAAACATATTGTGATATCAATAATTGTAAAATACTGCATTTAGTTTTTTTTTGACTGCTATTTTCCATCGCTGAACGATTATATAAATCAAGGATTGACCCGTGTTCAACCTCATAAGTCGGGAGCAATAATAGCTTCTGATCAGGAGCATTTATTGATCCCTTCTGAAGGGAAACAGTATAGAGCAAAACCGTGATTTTCTTATCAAATCTTGGGGTCAAAAGTAAGAATATCACCCCCTACCCTCCATCAACTGTCGCCTGATCCTGCTGAGGGATTACGGCGTGATTTTTAGATATGAAGCAATGTACTGCAGGGGAACCTGATGGGCCAAATCAGGATATCTACGCAGAAACTCCACATATTTGGTTTTCGAACTACCGTAATTCAAAAAATCTCCATCTGTGATTTTATTCAACAAATGTGCTTCTGATACTGCCTTGAAATAAATAAACAGATTAGGAATTTTTTCCAACAACTGCTGAAAGGCATTCTGATGGATAATATACACTTCGGTGGGTATCACAGCCTGAATACCGTCCTTCCCTACCTGCCTGGAATAATAACTTTCAAGTTCCACCGCAAACTGATTGGGCCTGACGAAATATTTAGTGACCTCTGTCCCGTTGGCTTCTGCGGCATACACGCGTATCGCTCCATGGTCCACAAATGCTATTTCATTAGCTACCTTCCCAATTCGGTGAAAATGATCGCCAGGATTGAGCATTTTCAGCTGGAAGGAGCCTGCTACGGTATCAATATCATCCTTAGAAAGGATGCCTCCAAATTCCAATGCATGCTTTAGCTTTTCCATTTTATTTCACTATTCCCTTTTCCATAACACTTTGGGCACAAGAAACAATCGCCTCTTCAACGGATTTAGGCTCCCACCCAAGTTGTCGAACAGCTTTTTGGTTATTGACTTTTCTTTTTTTTCCCAAATCCACTAATATCGGAGCTACTGAGGGATCTATTGTGGCAAACACCTTGACCAAAAAATTGGGCATTTCCCATGATGGTAGCTTCCGGTCGGGAAAGTTTTCCTTTAGCACTTTAGCCATTTCACTGAACATTCGATATCCTGCCGAAGCCAGGTAACGATTATGGGCAGCTTGTTTCTTTTCCATTGCCAATATAAGCAAATCTGCCACTGATCTTACATCGATGATATCAAAACCGATCTTTGGTAAGGCAGGAGTACTACCATCCAGTAGCTTGATCACGATATTGGCCGATGTTCCAAAATCATCTTCCAATACCGGCCCCAAAATCGCCCCTGGTAATACGGTCACCAATTCCATTTCAGGGTGCTTAGAAGCAAAGTCCCAAGCAGCCTTTTCGGCAATGGTCTTGCTTCGAAAATAAGGTGTGGTGTCTTTACGAAGAGAGAGGTCCGTCCAGTCTGTTTCATCCATGGTTTTGGTTAGCGCATCGGATGACTTCCCATAGACTATCGCAGCAATGGATGAGGTCACCACTACCCGCTTCACCCCATTGGCTTGGGCTGCACGTAAAACGTTCAGGGTTCCTTCTTTGGCAGGGTGGATAAGTTCTTCCTCGTGTTTTGGGATGTTTCTGGGAAATGGAGATGCTATGTGTTGAACGAAATCAACATCCTGAGTCAGTGTTTTCCAAATTACCGCATCATTCAGATCGGCCACTTCCAGTGTAAGGTAGGCGGTCTTATCAGTATGGGAGGCAATGACCTTTCTAATGGAACTGGCTCTGCTCTGGCTCCGCAATGTCCCTGTAACGGCATAACCCTTTTCCAACAATCGAATGGCCGTATGCGCCCCCAAAAATCCTGTAATTCCTGTTAGCAATACTTTTTTCATCTTTTTGTTCTTTTCTCCAAAAATCGGAAAGCAGCAGAAGACCTCTATTACCATTTGGTAAGTAATGAATAAAATGATGATACCACTTGTTTAAATCCCTTGATATCACTTATTTGACATTAAAACTATAGAGGTCAACATGTCCAAACAACGAAAAAAGAAAGATGTCCCGACACCTATCCCAACAACGCAACTCTCCTCTCCCGTCTGCTATCAAAACAGTCCGGAAATAAGAGCTGAATATAAAATCCCCACTACCAAAAAAGCTGGCAAGGACGATGACCAGTCCACATAAAATTCATCAAAGCATTAACTCCTATTTCAACAGGGCAAACGCATTTATATCAGCGGTTCCTATGGAACTTTACTTTTCGTGAGTTACCATTTTTGGTGCATGTGATCCTCCGCCAAAGGCGGATTGGACAGCCGCTAAAACAATGAGATTTTTTTATTGTTCATCAGGAGCCTTGGCCATGGCTAAGGACGTTATGCCCTTTCAGGACTTTTCCAGTTCAAGAAAAAAATCAGCGCAAATCATCATCATCTGCGTCATCAGCGTTCTATCAGCCCCCAGCTTTTCCGCTTGCCCCTTTACTTATCTGAATCATTCCTAACACCAACCCAAAATTCAGGCAAGTCAGTTTGAACCATATTGGCTCCCTTATGTACCCATTCCATTTGGTCGTTCACATTGGGGCTGGACTTGATGCTTTCATCCCTATCTCCCAAACTATTGATCCAAATGCGCAAACCGAATTTTTCCGCTGTTTCTATGGTTTTGGGGGTATAAAAACTTGGGTCTATGTGAATGACCTCCGGATCAAGACGTTTTACGGCTTTCTTTATGTGTCTTTTATTATGTGCCCGCGGCATTAGGTAAGCCTGTGGATATTTCCGTTTAATTTCTGCCAGGACATCCCAATCACCATCATAAAACAGCAATTGGTCTCCTACTCCTACCAAATCTACCGTTTCCAAAACAGCCTCTACTTGGTCCGTCTTCATGTCCATGTCTATCATCATCCTGTCTTTACAGACTTCCAACGCTTCTTTCAAGGTTGGGATTTTAAAAGTGGAAGCCTGGTCTCTTTTGTCCAACAGAAACATTTCCTTGATTTCAGCGTAGCTAAGTTGCTCAACATCCCCTGAGCCAGTAGTGGTTCTGTCCACTGTCCCATCGTGCATGATGACGGGCACACCATCAGCGGTCACACGAATGTCCAGTTCGACCATGTCCACGCCTAAGTCGATAGCTTCTTGTATTGCTGGAATGCTGTTTTCGGGATATTGTTGATGTGAAGCCCTGTGTGCAATCACCATCAAGGACTTACCTTCTAAAAATTCTTTTCTTATTTCATCTACTTGGGCTTGTACCAGTGGCGCCAGACACAGCCCCAACAAACTCAATAGTAAACATTTTTGTATCTTTTTTAAATTCATCACTTTTGGATCCTTTCTTTTATCGTTGGAATTTGGTTTATTAATTCATTTTGACCTTGATCGTTTTTCTTCAGCTGGAAAGCATCATATAGCTCACCAGTGGCCGTAAGCGCTTGGTATTCCAGCTGGTCTCCATCGATATTGATCCATTGGAAAAGCTGGGTCATATAGGCCCTTCTGTCCATCCAAGGATCATCCCCAATATCATACATTTTGGGCCCACTTACCGACACCACATACATGGGGCCTTCTCCCAAAACTTCCTCGCCGTTTTTAGTGGTCACACGGCCACGCGCATAGGCATGGTCATGGCCTTGGAGCACCATATCGACATCATATTCCTCGAGCACTGGCTTGATATACTCGAGCATGTCTTCATTGATGCGGTTGGGTTTGGTAGAGTAAATCGGATAATGAAACGTAATGATCGTCCACTTTTTGGGATTATTTTCCAGGATATCCCTTAGCCATTTCACTTGGGCCATCTTCTGGGCTGGAATCTCATCTATTTGCTCCGCATCCAATGAAATCACCTTTAACTCGGGATAATTCACTTCATAAGCCATTTCTTCCAAGCCTTCAGGCCCATTTTCTGGCAAGTTAAATTGGGGTTTCCAGTGTTTGGAAAGGATCACTCCTTTGGCATATTCATGGTTTCCGGGAGTCATCATGACCGGAACAGAAGCATGGACAAAACCTCCAGCTTCAAACCATCCGCCCCACTCAAAGTCGGCGTCTTCGTGATTGATCAGGTCTCCCGCATACAGCATAAAATCTACCCGTGGGAATTGGAAACTGGCTTCTCGGATGACCCGGCTCCACTTGGAAGACACGTCGTTTTGCGCATCTCCAAAATAGAACAAGCTAACGGGGCCTTCTTGCTTGGGCATCTTAAACTGAAACCATTCACTCCAAGCTTTATCTGATCCCACTCGGTACACATAAGTTTGACCTGGAGTCAAACCGGTCAAATCCACTTCGTGGTAATGGGCTTTGATCACAGGCTCATCGTCTTGTTGTGTTTCCAAAAAAGTGGTCTTAGCAGTTACATTTTCAGCCTTTTCGCTAAATGCTGGCCCCGCCGTAGCCACGGCAAACTGCAGGTAAGAAGTGGATTCGGACGTAGCTGTCCGCCAGTTGATGCCTACTTCCTCCAGTGGATTGGCAGCTAAATTCAGGATAATCCGGTCTGGCTTTGCTGTAGGCATCAAATGGGCTTTATCCGGAAAACGGACCGTATCCTGATCCCAGATGACCTTGCCAAATGACTCCTGTTGGAATCCACTTATAAGACACAACATTAAAGCGCTCAAAATCAGTGCTTTTGAGTTAATCATATTTTTAATTTTCACTTGTGGTTTATACTTTTTTACGTAATTTTAATCGTCTTCTTCTTTTTAAAGCTGTTACACTAATTAAACTTTGGATCGGCCCTTATGGGCTATTGTTAGTTGTTAATTTTATATGAAGATGCATCAATTACGTCATAGCTTACTGGTCATGTTGATGACTGGAGCCTTCGTTGTTTCTGCCTTTGCTCAGGAAAAAAACGAACCCATCACCCATTTTCTATCCTCCCCTTCGCCGGAATTTACCGTGGAGTTAGTGGATAAAATCACCTCCGCCCACCAAACACAATACGAGCTGTTGCTGACTTCCCAAAAATGGAAAGGCTATACCTGGAAACACCGTTTGGTGATGCTGGTGCCTGACCAAGTCAAGTACGACCAAGCCATGCTCTATATCGGTGGCGGACGACTGGAAGACAACCTACCAAAGCAACGGGACCGTGATGATGCCGTCGTTAAGGGTCTTGAAAATTTGGCAGTCGATAACGAAGCCATCGTAGCGGCTATCTTCCAAGTACCCAACCAACCGATTTTTGATGGAAAAGTAGAAGATGAAATCATCTCTTACACCCTTCACCAATACCAAGAAACGGGAGATGAAACGTGGCCGCTGCTATTTCCCATGGTAAAATCCGTCCAACGGGCCATGGATGCCGTCACGGTTTTTTCTAAAGATGAAATTGGCCATACCCTTAATCATTTTCTATTGACAGGTTTATCCAAAAGGGGCTGGACCACGTGGTTGACCGGAAGTCAGGATGACCGTGTCAATGCCATTGCACCGATGGTGATCGACGTGCTGAACATGCCCGTCAGCTTGCAGTATCAAATAGAGATGTGGCAGGATTATAGTCCAGAAATCCAAGACTATGTGGACTTGGGCATCCCACAGACATCCAACACTCCGGAAGGGACCGCGACTATTTCCATGGTAGACCCCTATGCTTATCGTGAACAGTTGGATATGCCAAAGTTGGTTTTTATGGGCACCAACGACCCTTACTGGCCTATCGATGCGGCAAAAAACTACTGGGCAGAAATCCCCGGAGACAATGATCTGGTGTACATTCCAAATGTGGAACATGGACTGGGAAATGGGGAAATCGCCCTCCAAAACCTCAGCGCTTTCTTTGAATACCAATGCCTCCAGCAAGCGCTGCCACAGGTAAAAATGGATGTCAAAAAATCAGGGGATAAGCACTTGACCGTCTCGTGTAACTTCGATGACCAAAAGCCCGAAAAGATAGTGCTCTGGGAAGCATCCTCGCCAGAAGACATGGATTTCAGGGATGAAAAATGGAAATCAACCACCGTAAAGCACGACCAAGCTAAGTTGAAATTGCCGAAAAATGGCCAGAAAACCTTCTACCTTGCTTATCACTTTATCAGTCCTGGCGGAAAAAACTTTTATATTTCCAGTAAAGTTATTCGCTGTGATGCCGAAGGAATAGTCTGGTAATCAAGGGATAATCTTACACTCTAACCCGAACGCTAAGACATCGAAAAATAGTAACGTTAAGTAGCTAACTTATTAGACCATTACATTAGCTACATCGGGCACAGTAGGAAAGTCTGCCACAATTTGGCTGCTTGTTTATAATTCCACAAAATCCGAAAAACTAAAAAAACTTAGCTGTTCGGGATTTGTAATTCCGAACCGGAATAATGGGGATTTTAAATCCCCCTTGGCCATTTGTGAAGAGTACCAACATCAATAAGGATATAGATTTTCAGCAACTTACAGGTGTTGGCCTGACGGCTATAGACCGCTAGACAGGTTCACCATCCACCGCAGTGGATACCTCAATCTCCAAACCACCTGATCATCAGCGCCTCGGGCTGACCTGAGCACAACCAAGAACACTGGGAAAAAGCGCCGGGTAATCAAAAAAATAAAAAGGGACCGTCATCTGGACAGTCCCTTCTTTATGTTCCGGATTTAATCCCGCATCATGTATTGAGATTTTGATAGAAAATAGTCAAATGCATATTGCAGGTTTAGGGTATTCCCTACCAAGGTTTTCCGGTTCCTTGGACGAGCCAGAATTTTGACCAAGCACTGTTCTTTCCTTCCTCTTGGGAATAAGGCGTGGATTCCAATCTTTCCAATGCTTCATTGGCATTGGCTTCATTGATGCTCAGCTCTTCCTGCATATAGTAAAAGCGTAAAGGCAAAACCGACCTTACGGCAGCAGGTCCAGCTTGGAGATCAGGTAATCCCGTCCTTCTGTAATCAAACCAAGCTTCCGTTGCGGCCGCCCAAGAAGCGATCCACTTCTGCTCCAGGATCTGCTCCAAGGTGCCATCAAAAGCAGCTTCGCCTGCGATGTATGCATCGTAGCCACCTTCTTGGCTCCAGTCCATCAAGGATTGCCTCACTCCTTCATTGTAAAAGCTGGCTACATCTCCTGAGATCCATCCCTTTTGGGCAGCTTCTGCCAAGTCAAACTGCACTTCAGCAGCACTGACCAGTCTGGCCTTCAAAAGCTCTCCACTTGGCTCGGTGTACATATCACTGAGAAATGACACATGCGGGTTATAGGATTGTTGTCCCGGAGTAGGATTTAGGTTGTATTCACTGGGAAGGTTGGAAACTGACGGCGGCAACCCAACATATTCGGGATCCGTGTCCACCGGCTTTCCTTCTGCCACATCCGGCGCAATGTACCTCACACCGTCGATTACCTCATCTGTGCCTGGAGCCAGATCAGAGTTGATTTCTATAGGGATCTCTATTTTCTTTGCCCACACGTCTAGCCGGCTATCTCCAAGCTCCTGAAGCTTATCCACCAGCGTAGCACACATTTTTATCCTTCTATAATTACTGCCATTGCTACCATCGAAAGTGGTATTGGAAGGCCACGAAGTATTTGCCGAGGTACCTGGGTAGGACATGTAGGCGTTGTCACCACCATCCAAGATGAGTGGGTACTGACTCGGATTATTGACCATTTCCTGTATGCCTGACGAGGCCATATCCGGTGCCTTTTCCGAAATCCTCAGGTAATACCTTAATCGAAGGCTATTGGCAAATTTCCTCCATTGTAGTAGGTTTCCCTCATACAGCACATCTTGGGGCACTGCCGTCTCCTCGATTTCCGAAAAAAGCTGATTGGCTTCTTCCAGAAGACTGATCACACCTTCATAAACTGCCTGCTGGGTGTCAAATTTTGGCAGCAGGTATTGTTCACCACCTAGATCACCCTGAAGCGCATCGGTAAACGGAGCATCTCCCCATAAGTCCGCAATACGCCCAAAATTGTAGGCACTGATCACCTTCCCTACACCCACATAAAAAGGTAAATTCAAGTCGCTAGCCCGCTTCTCCATCAGCCGGGCATCTTCCAAAATGTTATAGTATCCCGACCAGCTTTGGTTTGACCACTCATAATTATTATGGTCCTCAAACCAAGCATCTTTTTGGGTATGCTGCATCACTCCGGCGATATCCCCAAAACCTAGGTTCACTTCTCTGGTAGCAGTCTGGGTAATCACCGTAGTGATCAATAAATTTGGATGCACGGCATCTGGATCTATTCCATTGGGATTAACATTCAGTTCTGTCAGGTCCTTACAGGAAGTAAGGAGCACGATTCCTGTCAAGGTCGCTACTGTTAATGAACGGTAAAGTCTATTGATGGTATTTTTCATGATTTGGTTTCTTTTCTGATCACACATGTCTTAGAATTTAGCATTTAGTCTGAATCCTATAGGGATCACCCATGGGTTGACATTGTATCGTTCGATTCCTTGTTTAAAGGTTCCGTTGCTTTCAGGTTGGAAGGCATTCTCTGGATCTATGCCCACTTTGGCCTTGGTCCACAGGATCACATTACTGGTGTACATGCCCACATTGATACTTTGCATGTTTAGTTTTTTTACCAATGATAAAGGCAGGTCATAATTGATGGATGCATCTCTCAGTTTGAGATAGGAAGCATCAAACATCGCAGGCTTAAAGAAGCTCCAAGGGTAATTGTCCGCATACGGTATGATTTTGGTTCCATCACCACCGAGGTTTTCTTGGTATCCGGTGATTTCTCCCTGATCATTATAGATGGCAATCACGCCAGGATTGAACACTCCGTCGTTAAGTGTGACAGCATACTCAAAGGGAAATCCTCCACTTTCTCCAGTAGGCCCACCGACGATATTCAAGCCGTCTTTGATGAAAGTCTCCTCATTAGCGACTAGCCAGTCTCTCAATTCTTCGCCACTCCTGCCGTTGGGATTGATCATTTCATCCAAAAATCGTTGGGTTTTTAAATCCGATTCTGAGTAACGGAATGTCTGGGAAACAAAATCTCCTCCCATCCGCCAATCGAATGTCAAATTCAAGCTCCAGTTTTTATAGGAAAGACTTGTCTGCAAGCCTGCTATAAAATCCGGGTTGAAATTGCCGATTTTATTTTTGGCATTGGCTTGGTTGATGTCCTGCCAGCTTCCGTCCTCATCCAAAATGGGATAGCCGTAATAAGGGGATTCCTCATCTTCTACGGTAACTAACTTGCGGTCATAGATACTTCCTATCTCATCTCCTACATAAGACCAAGCACCTCCACGGGAGTCGCTCCACAAGTAAAACACTTCCACTTCATCGGTCAGCTCTATAATCTTGCTCCTATAGCGGGAAATATTAAAGTTCAAATCCCAAGTAAAGTCCCCCTCTATCGGTGTCGCTCCAAGGACCATTTCCCAACCTTTGCTATTGACCAAGCCGGCATTTACAAATTTACTGCTGAAGCCGGAAGAAGAAGGGAGGGTCACGGGCAGTATTTGGTTTTTATTATCGGTATTGAAGTAGGTCAGGTCAAACCGCAACCTGTTTTTGAAAGCAGCAAGCTCTACCCCAAATTCATAGGATGTCGAAATCTCAGGCTTAAGGTCTGGGGTTTTTAATGCATCCGGCACAGATAAACGGGTATTTCCGCCCCACTCTTCGGTATTGGCGAGACTTTGGACCAAATTATAAGGGCTGGTATCATTTCCCACTTGGGCCCAACCTGCTCGCAGCTTAACCATGTCTATCCTATTTCCCATAGGGATAATATCACTGATGATCGCACTTAATGAAGCCGAAGGATAGAAATAGGAACGGTTGGACGCTGGAAGGGTACTTGACCAGTCATTTCTGGCAGTGATATCCAAATACAGCAAATCCTTATATCCCAAATTGGCCAAGCCATACACACTATAAACTGCCTTTTCGGACATGGAGCTGCTGTAGTTTAAGTTATCCGATAGTGTGTTACTTAACGTATAAACCCCCGGTACGATCAAGCCTGATCCTTCTGCCTTGGTGGCATTTTGAGTGGTATGTCCTTGGTTGTAGCGAAAGTTACCGCCAGCAGAATAAGTCATGCTAAAATCGGTAAAATCCTTTTGGTAGGTGGCCAGAAACTCCAAATTACGTTCGTAGCGGTCCAAATTGACAATCCCATAGCCTCCGTTGACATCTTCGGTGTAGCTCATAGGGATTTTAGATTCACGGCGCTCGGAATACATGTCCAGCATATATTTGCCCTGCACGGAAAAATTATCGGTGATCTGGTAGTTTAACCCCACATTACCAAAAATCCTATCTCGATTAAAGCCATTATTCACCTCATAGGCCAAGAAATAAGGGTTATTATAATCGCCTATTGCTTGGGAACGCTGCTGAATTCCCTCTTGGCCCGGCATCCAGTAATCCTTTAATTCATTAATATCGATATGTGGAGACACCTTATAGGCTGCTTCTAACGGATTGGTGCCTCTGTTGCCTGCCGGACGGTTGTCTGCCCCCGTCCTGTTGATGTTGACACTAGTAGTCAGCGTCACTTTGTCATTGACTTTTAGGTTACTGTTTATCGAAAGGTTGTTCCTGTTAAAGTCCGAATTGGGCACAATTCCCCAGTTGTTCATATTGGTGTAGCCCACCCGGTAATTGATGCGTTCATTGTTGTTGGATACAGAAATGCCATTGGTCGTAGTCACTCCATTCCGCACAAAATCCGCTACATTATTGGGATGTGAGACCAACGGCAAAGGAATCAGGTTGCCATTTTCGTCCCTTGGGCTGTTCCACTGAATGGCCTCGTAGCCCTTATCCAGCTCAGGCCCTGCTCCTACCGATGAGCCTTCCTCGATGACCAAGGTACCCTCTGGATACGGGTTATTACCCGGAGTATAAGGCCTAACACCCGTGGCAAACCGACTGTGCATGGGCAAATACTTGAATGGCACGTCTACTTGGGTGTTGGAAGTGATGCTCACAGTCACCTCTTCTACGTTTTTTCCTGATTTGGTGGTAATCAGCACTACCCCGTTTCCTGCTCGTGATCCGTAAAGGGCAGCAGCACTCGGCCCCTTAAGCACGGATACACTTTCTATATCTGCAGGATTTATATCGGATAGGGCATTTCCATAATCCACCTTATTGTCGTTGCCTATTTGGCTAACATTGTTCAGGGTATTGATCACTGGTACTCCGTCTACGACAAATAGTGGCTGGTTATCCCCACTCAGGGAATTGATGCCTCGAATGATCATGCTCACCGAAGACCCCGGCCCACCGGTGGAGTTGATGCTTACCCCTGGTACTCTTCCAGAAAGGGATTTCAACATGTTATCCTGTCCTCCCCGCTCAAAAGACTTTCCCGATACCTCAGAGACAGCATAGCCCAAAGACCGCTCCTCTCTTTTGATTCCCAAGGCCGTTACCACTGCTCCTTCCAAATTTTGGTACGCGGCTTTTAACGTCACTTTAATAAGGGTCCTATTGCCCACTACGACTTCCTTGGTATGAAAACCTACATAACTAATGACCAATATGGTCTCCTCATTGGGCACTTCTATGTTAAAAGCACCGTCAAGATCTGTCACTGTTCCACTCGAGGCTCCTTTTACTTTTACGGTAGCCCCGGCCAGCGGAATCCCTTCGTCGTCATATACTTCACCCTTCACCTGTGCCACTCTGGCAGCTTGCCGCCGACGGATGAGGATATTATCTCCCATGATCTTGAATTCAAGACCAGTGGTAGCATCCAAGGTCTCCAGCATCTCATCCAAGCTTATGTCTTTTGCAAACATCACATGCTTATCCAATGAACTGACCACTTGTTCATCGTATAAAAATGTCAACTCTGTTTGCTCTTCTACCGAAGAAATAAACTGACGGATACTCACCTCTTCCTGAGGCAGTTTAATAAATCGTTTGTTTTTGGCAAAAGCTTCACTTCCGATAAAGAGTCCCATGGACAGTATCAGGATCCATTGAAGCCAAAAGCCAAAAAAATTTCCTTTTGTAATTTTAATTTTCATACTTTGCTAAAATTTTGTGGTTAACATCTACTTAATTTTGCGCACGGATTGCGCTCGCCAAAACCCATTCCGTGCGTTTTTACTCTTTTTTCCAGGATTTTATTTCATAGGCATTGGATTGATCTTGATGAGGTGTTTGTTGTTTACAGTATCTTTATTGACCAGATAGGCAATGGCTCGGATCATCTCATGAATATCTTTGTTCACAAATTGTCCGTTTAATTTGAGCGCTTTCAATTCTGGATCTACCACTTCCAAGTCAAGCCCATACCATCTCTCCAGCTTCCTGATCACCTGATCAAAAGGCGTGTTGTCAAATACCAAAACCTGTTCTTTCCACAGTACCGGCTTAGCTTCTTCTAAGTGGTATGTTCCGTTGGCTTTATCAAACAAAATAGATTGACCTTTGGTCAAATACTCATGAAAAGCTCCTTCATCCTCTCCAAACCAAACCTTGACAGTTCCTTCGCTTACCGCTACCCTAAAAAAATCCTCGTCTGGATAGGCTTCCACATTGAACGCAGTACCTACCACACGGATATTGAGAGCATTACTTTGGATCAAAAATGGTTTAATGGAGTCTTTTGCTATTTGGAAGTAGGCTTCTCCTTTAAAGCTGACTTTTCTTTCATCCTGTTTTCCAAAAGGGACATAGGAAAGTTCACTACCGGCATTGAGGGTGATGGTACTGCTATCTTCTAAGGTGTAGGAGGATTGTTCGCCATAGGAGGTTTGGAAAGTGATATACGGACTGCTTATTTGATCACGGACCATCCAAAACCCAAATCCCAAGACAAGAATGACAGAAGCAGCCACCGCCAGCCACGATGGATATAGGCTGATTTTGCGGGACTTGGAATCATCGCGATGGTAGTCTTCTAAAATCTCCCCAAAGTGATTTTCCAGTGTATCGTTGATCTCCGGGGAATCATCCGAAAATTTCTCCAAAAACGCTTCAAATTCGTCCCTACTGATCTGTCCGCTCAGAAATAGTTCGGTCAGCTTTGCTTTATCTTTTTCAGGTTGCTGCATAAGTACAAAAGTCTACCGACCCCAAAACCAAAGGCTTTAGAGTACCTTTATTTTATAAGAAGACTACAAAACCCTAAAACAGACTATCCATCGAAAGTTAATTTTATATTATTTGATTATACGCTTTCTTGCCAGTAGATTTTATTTCTCACCGAACGCACAGAACACTCCAAGGCAAACGCGTTAAGTGTTTTGAAGGGAGACAATTTTCGTGTAGGTTTAGGTTTGGCTTGATACTAGATTGCCGAATGGCGGGATAGGCTGAAAGAATGATTAGTTGATTTGGATCGTACAAGCCGTCCCAGCTATCTGCTCATGTATATGTGGTTGGCTTGGTTGAGGTTAAACCCAGAATAGGCGTTAGCAACTGAGCATCCTGCTTCATCCGCCTTTGGCGGAGGGTCATATAGAAGGTGCAGGTGACAACAAAAAATGATTACACACAAAAGGGTAAGTTCCATAGGAACGGCAGATATAAATGCAAATAGGAACATTTTTTTAAAAGCCTTTGCCCTGCCGTTGATCACTACTGAGATCCGACCTGGGGGGCACCGATCACACCAAGGTACCGCCCCATCCAATAAGGCAATAGCCAAATATCACCTGCACTATATTCGGATGTTCCAGACTTACCACCATCCAGTTCAAACCGATTGGCGTTATGACGGCGGATCCGGAGCTCATCCGGTGGCAACACATTGGCGGTAGCCTGTTCTCTAAAATTAGGATCCAGGATTTCAATATCCTTTCTGTGGCTATTGACTGTGGCCCAATCAATCAAATCCAACGGATATTCCTTTAGGTACCAAATGGTCTCCTGCTGATCATATTGTTCAGGTGACACCATAGCTGCAAAAATATTCCATAGTCCGTCTTTTTCGGGCCTTTCTGCTTCCCAGTGGTCTATAATGGCTTCAGAATAGTGGTGTTGTAAACTGTCATTAAAAGCATATCGGTACAGTCCCCAGTAGCCCAAAAAGTACATTTCATCATCTGAATGGTTCCAGGATTGGGACAGCATTTCTGCCCACTCCCCTGCATCGTCGTCTGCTTGGCCAATACGGCCCATAGGCACCATCAGATTTTTTAGATAACCGTATTGCTCCATGAGTTCGAAAGCCTTTTGCCTGTACTGCTCCTTTCCCGTAAAATGATAGGCAGTCTGTAGCATCCCGATGATATTTGAGGAATTTAACTTGCGGTCACCCACCATTGGCGGAAATCCATTGACATAGTCGGGGTTCCACTTTCCCCAAAGGGTAGGCTTGCCGTCATAGTCCACCAAATAATAATCATGGTCCACAATATGCTGCATCAAGCCATCCAATAGGCGAATTGCTTGGTCCCTTACCTGTTCATCTTCCACTACCTCCGCGATCACTCCAAAAGCAAACACATGCCCAATGGCTTCATCACTACTGGTGGTAGCCTTCCAGTCCCATTCAGGATCTGCCGCCCTCTGCCAACGCTCTGGATCAGAAAGGTGCTTTTCATATCCAGCTCTATGGAATGAGCGAGAAGGAAACCCCACTACTGGATTTATGGTATAGAGCCGCTCCATGGCGTCCAAGGATTCCCGGACATTTTGCAGTGCCACGTCAGACTTGGTCACCGCATAACGGAACGCTTGCCCACCCAAATACATGGCCGTCCATAAGCCATCGTTATCAGAGTCCTTGAGCCTTCCCGAAGCTACATTTCCTCTTTCCATATCGCCCAGACTGGCATTGAACCCAAAGCGAATATGACGATCCCTGACTTGATTTTCATAAAACATGGCTTTGTCATATAAGCTGTATTCTTTAAAAACCAACTTCGAAAGCCCCTGATCGGTTAGCAAGAGTACTTCATCAGTACTTCCCTTGCTAATATCTTTTACGCTGTCGCCCACTAACCAGCGGTCTCCATAATAGTAATTAAATGTGTCGTCGGGCCTTAACATATAAGCCCCCTTCTCAGAACCAAACCAAATATCACCACCAATATTCTCCACACAGGTAATTTGAGGACAGGGTAATTGATCCTGAATCGCAGAGGGCTTCCCTGTGCCAAGGTCCAGCGAAAGGTAGCCCTTTAAGGTGCCAATGATCGCACGCCCCTCTTGTAGTGCAAAACTGGTGAATTGGTCCCCTTCCACTAGTGTACTTACTTTGCCAGTAAAAATATCCATTTGGTAAAAAGCCTTCTTTCCCAGGACATAAAACACCTTTTGGTCTTCAGAATACCTTATCTGGCGAATTGGGGAAGCGATATTGGCTTTCCACTTTACGTCTCCATTTTGAAGCAGTTTGACCTGTTGGTCCTGCGCTACCAAAAAAGAAAAATCCTCCCCTCCTGCTACCAAGTCGGGAGCCTGCATATCATGGGGCATGTTCAGTCTGCCCGCCCAGCCATTGGAAAGGACAGAACGATCATCCAGGTAAACAAACTGGTCCCGATACAATACGGCATCTCTCAGTGACTTGTCATTCAAGGTAAAGTACATTTGTGCCTTTTGGAGCTTTCCAGGATATAAAAACGCCCCGGCATACAGCCTATAAATCCCCTTGGTGGTCAATACCTCGACCACGCCATTCCGATCACTATTGACCTTAAGCACCTCCATGTCGGATTCAAATGAAAACTTCACCGCATATTCCTGACGGAAAGGCAGGTCCTTGTAACTGCTGATATCAGCCCTTCCATCCTGTGCAAAGCAGGCACAGCTCAACATCAATGTGGACAATAAAATGGTAAAAAGGAACAGGTTTCGGAATCGCATCGTTTAGTTATTTTGTATCGTTTGTAATCCATAACTGAGGTGTCAGCAAGGGTAATCACATCCGGCAGACGGTCTAGGAAAAGGCTATTGGAAAGATCCTATCCTTAAGCCAGCATACTAGCCGGGTGAAGTCCCTTCAACCCGGAATATGCATTAGCCTATCTGTTGCGACCTGAAACTGCTTCAAAATCAGCCGTTTCACTTTAGTTTTCGGCATAACCGTAGCGGTGCTACGCTAATGCCTCCAAACTAACTGATTTTCTTGCAATTTCAGCTCTCACTACGATTCCTAACGCATAATCCGGGTTCAATGTGCAGCTATGAAAGTCCAAGGTTAATTTTTGGTTTAAAAGAATACGCTAGGAATGTTCATTTGGGCTATTCCAAAACGCAAGAAAACCATTTTAAAGCCATCAGATCGTTTGGAGATATGAGCGTCAGTCGCGGCGGATCAGGCCGCAATACCTGTGCGCCGTGAGTGGAAAGGCCAATGCCTATTCCGACTTTAAGACATCATTAACCGAACAACATCCAATTATCACTTTTCTTGCCCAGTAAAAAGTGCCAAAACTGCTAAAATGCCAATTGTCCTTATTGGTATTATTACTTACTTTAGGTGAAATTTATGACAATTAGAGACTTAGGCATATTCCGGGTTTAATATACATTTCCCAACAAACAGACCATGTACAAAGTTATTTTACTCTTGGACTTTGCAGAAGAATACAGTAAAAGCCTGCTGAAGGGGATTTCAAAATACAGTGCAGAAAATGGCCCATGGACATTTTGCAGGATGCCGCTTTACTATAGAGAAACCGTTGGTATTAAAGGCATATTGGATTGGGCAAAGGATTGGGGAGCAGATGGTATCATAGGCCAGTTTTATAATAACATGGACCTAGAAATGGTAATTGATTCAAGAATCCCCATCATCGCCCAAGATTTTAAGGAACGCTTTGAAGTACTTCCAAACATCACGGGAAATTACCATAAGATGGGTGCATTGGGTGCAGATTATTTTTTAAAGAAGGGGTTCAAGCACTTTGCTTTTTATGGTTTTAATAATATAGTTTGGTCCCGCGAAAGAGCTGAAGGATTCGAGAATCAGGTAAACAAACATGGTTATAAGGTACATTATTTTGAGCACCGTAAATCACCGAGTACGGACATTTGGCATTATAAAAGTAAATCATTAAGCAACTGGTTATTAAAATTGCCCAAACCTATTGCTCTGATGACATGTGATGACAACCAAGCCCTGCATATCACTGAGGCCTGTAGGCAAAACAACATCAGGATTCCGGAAGAGGTAGCGGTATTGGGAGTAGATAACGACGTAATGCTTTGCGAGCTCTCTGACCCTCCGCTGTCGAGCATAGCCATGGACATCGAAAAAGGAGGCTATGAAGCGGCCAAATTACTGGAGCACATGATCATACATGACCATGAGCCATCCTATGACATTATCGTAGAAGCTACCCAAATCATCACCAGACAGTCCACCGATATCTATGCCACTAATGATGAATACATCGCTTCCAGTCTTCGGTACATTCATCAGCATATAGAAAACAACCTCAATGTGGAAGACGTGGTCAAGCAGGTTCCCCTTTCCAGAAGGTCTTTGGAAAAACGCTTTTTGCAGATTACAGGCTATCCGATTTATAAATACATCTCCAACCTCCGGACAGAAAAATTCTCCCAAAAATTATTGGAAACGGACATGACCGTACTGGAAATCGCCATGGATCTTGGGCTAAATGACAGTAAGAACATCGCTAGGCAGTTTCGCCAGATAAAGGGCTGTAATCCGATCGAATACCGAAAAAAGTACCTCGCTGGGAAATAACCAACTGCCATTCCACTTCCTGAAATATACCTGCTTGCTCACAGTTTTATAAAAATCCGTCTTTGATAAAGGAGATAAGCTGGGACAAAATTAACCGCTACAAACATCGTGGCAAAAACCATACTGGCCAACTCCGGCATCATGCCAGCATCCGTCGCCACCTCCATAAAATGTGCACTCAAGCTGGCATCATCAAAAAGCCATACATAAAACAAAAGAGACAATACATCTGCCAATACATATACCGTGATCGCATTGGAGCCGAATATAATCCAAGGTTTGGTACCCCAGCGATTTCCTTTGACATCTACCCAATAATAAAATGCCCCTAAAAAACCGAAGGCCACACCCGCTGTCACCAAGACATACGAACTGGTCCACAAGTTTTTGTTTAACGGAAAAAACAAGGACCAAAACAAGCCCAAAAGCGTCAGCGCAAAACCCATAACCATCAAGTGAGCGGCCTTTTCTATCTTGTCCTTGTCAGACAGCAATAGCTTGCCTGCAAGCATCCCTAGTATTCCTGTGGCCACAGCTGGCAAAGTACTGTAGATACCCTCTGGGTCCCAATTGCCGTTCCACATTTTCCCGGGGAGAAGCCGTAGGTCGATCCATGCTGCTACATTATCACCAGGCTCCAACATGACCTCTCCGGTAACGGGATCAGGAATGAGCACCATGGTCAGCCAATAACCTATCAAAATAAAAGTCATCACGAAAACTTGGCTCCTCCATCCGCTTTGGAGAAATAAAAAAGAGCACACTACAAATACAATAGATATACGCTGAAGGACCCCGGCCACCCTAATATCGGCAAAATCAAATTGAGGGATCATTCCCAATACAACACCCAAAACGAAAATCTTAACTCCCCTGATGAGTGTTTTTTTGTAAAGGTCACGTTTAGGTAGGCCATTACTAAGGCTTTTTGAATATGCCAATGCTATCGACACCCCCACTATAAAAAGGAAAAACGGAAAAATAAAATCCGTCGGTGTGATACCGTTCCAGTGGGCATGCAAAAGAGGTGGAAAAACACTGTCCCAACTGCCCGGGAAATTCACTAAAATCATCGCTGCTATAGTAGCCCCTCTCAAGGCATCAAGAGAAATCAACCGTGTACCCTTTTCTTTCATCATTTACCTATTTACTTATTCTAAAACATAGATTAGTACTGTAAACTGTTCATATAGGCTACTATAACCACGCCCTAACGATGAAATAAACATAACATTGCCCTCAAAAATTAACACAAACTTAACCACCTATAAATCAGCAATTAAAACACCAAATAGTTTCGTAAAATGAGGGTTTTAATACGTATTTTGCGAACAAATTCTTAAACGAATAAGGGATATTTAGTCTGTGGAAGTAAAATTATTTGACCATGGACCAACCTAACAAACAGATTTTAGAACTATTTATAAAAGGAGATCCCAAAGCCACCGATGAGATTTATAGGTATTACAGGATTCCAATTATCCGTTTTGCAGTTTCGATCCTAAAGGATGAGATAGAAGCGGAGAACATTTTCCACGAGGTTTTTCTCAAAATGATCTCAAGAAGAGATAAGATAAACCCCAGCATGAACTTCAGCTCATATATAATCACTGCAGTAAAAAATGAGGTGTTTGATTATTTTAACCGAGTCAAAAAAGACCAACAGCTAAAAGAGCAATTCTGGAACAATATCCAAAAACACAGCGTGGATGATCAAGTGGAAAAAGAGGCACATTTGGAACAATTGGAAAAGCTCGTTGGCCAACTTTCACCAAAAAGAAAGCGAGTGTTGGAAATGAATATTTTCGAAAAGAAATCCTATCAGGAAATCGCCAATGAACTGGCCATCTCTATCAATACGGTTAAAAATCAATTGATCAAGGCCAAAGCATTGATCCGTCAAGAAATGGATAATTCACTGTCCAAATGAACTCGCATTCAATTCGATAATTCCCTAGGGAAATAAACCAATTACCTTCTTCTCACTCAGTTATTCAAGTATAAAAAAAGTACTACCAACATCAGCTGGTAGTACTCTGAAAAACCTTAATCCTGCGGATACCTCAAGTCAAATCGGTCAAGCTTCATCACCTTGTCCCAAGCATCCACGAAATCCCTTACGAATTTTTCTTTGGAATCATCACTGGCATAGACTTCAGCAAGTGCTCTCAGCTCCGAATTGGACCCAAATATCAGGTCTGCTCGGGTGGCCGTATAGTCTACTTGTCCCGTTTGACGGTCCTTACCTTCAAACACCTCTTTGGTGTCGTCCACTGGTGACCACTCTGTACCCATATCCAATAATTTTACGAAGAAATCATTCGTTAGCTTCTCTGGATCATCGGTAAAGATACCGTGATGGCCGCCGTCATAGTTGGCGTTTAACGAGCGCATGCCACCTACCAACACGGTCATTTCAGGTGCTGTCAAGGTCAACAGCTGCGCTTTATCCACCAACAGTTCCTCTGTAGAAAGCGTGTAGCATTTTTTCAGGTAATTCCTAAAGCCATCAGCCATTGGTTCCATTACGGCAAACGATTCGACGTCTGTTTGTTCTTGGAGTGCGTCCATACGTCCAGGTACAAAAGGAATGGTCACATCATAACCTGCATTGGCAGCAGCTTTTTCTACAGCTGCGTCTCCCGCCAAAACAATCAAATCTGCCAAGGATACTTTTTTAGCACCATGCGAATCATTGAATTTGGCTTGGATTTTTTCATAGGTGCCCAGTACCTTGGCCAATTGCTCAGGGTTGTTGACTTCCCAGTCCTTTTGAGGTGCCAGACGGATTCTTGCGCCATTTGCTCCTCCCCTTCGATCAGATCCCCGATAAGTAGATGCAGAGGCCCATGCTGTGCTCACCATTTCACGGATGCTCAAGCCAGCATTCAACAAGGTACCTTTTAGTTCATCTATCTCTTTGGAGCCAATTAACGGATGGTTCACTGCAGGAATAGGATCTTGCCAAATCAGATCTTCCTCAGGAGCTTCAGGGCCCAAATAGGTGGTTTTTGGTCCCATATCCCTATGGGTAAGTTTAAACCACGCATGGGCAAAAGCTTCATTAAAGGCTTCAGGGTTTTCATAAAATCTTCTGGAGATCTTCTCAAAGCTAGGATCAAATCTCAGGGAAAGATCCGTAGTAAACATCGTAGGAGCGTGACGTTTGCTTTTGTCAAAGGCATCAGGAACCGTCATGTCGGAGTCCTTGGCCACCCACTGGTGTGCACCCGCAGGACTTTCTGTCAACTCCCACTCGTTTTCGAAAAGACTTACGAAGAACAAATGGCTCCATTGGGTTGGAGTAGGTGTCCATGTAACCTCTAAGCCCGAAGTAATGGCATCCGCGCCCTTACCGGATTTATAATCACTCTTCCAGCCGAACCCTTGTTCTTCGATCCCAGCAGCTTCTGGATCTTTGCCTACATGGGAAGCCGGACCTGCGCCGTGGGCTTTTCCCAAGGTATGACCACCTGCTATAAGTGCGACGGTTTCTTCTTCATTCATGCCCATTCTACCAAATGTCGCACGGATATCATCGGCGGCCAATAAAGGGTCAGGATTCCCGTTAGGTCCTTCTGGGTTCACATATATCAAGCCCATCTGGACCGCAGCAAGGGGATCCTCTAGCTCCCTGTCACCGGAATACCTTTCTTCATCGCCTAGCCATTCTTTTTCGGCACCCCAGTACACATCGGTTTCAGGCTCCCAAGTATCTACCCTACCTCCGGCAAAACCGAAGGTCTTGAATCCCATGTCTTCCAAGGCCACATTTCCTGTCAAAACCATAAGGTCTGCCCAAGAGATTTTGCTTCCATATTTCTGCTTGATGGGCCATAGTAGCCGTCGGGCTTTATCCAAATTGGCATTGTCCGGCCAACTGTTCAAAGGCGCAAAACGCTGCTGTCCCGCCCTGGAACCACCCCGACCGTCGCCAGTCCGGTAAGTCCCAGCACTGTGCCAAGCCATACGGATAAACAATCCTCCATAATGCCCAAAGTCTGCTGGCCACCAGTCCTGTGAGTCAGTGAGTACTTGACGGATATCGCTCTTAAGGGAATCATACTGCAGGCTGTTAAAAGCTGCTATGTAATCATAGTTTTCTTCCATTGGATCGGACAGGGAAGAATGCTGTCTAAGAATGCTGAGATCCAACCTATTTGGCCACCAATCTCTGTTTTCCGTAGCCTTAACTTTCTTGGTAGCGCCGGAATTTCCATCGGCTTCTACCTTATTGTCTTGCGAACTTTGCTGACATGACAATGTCAGCAATCCCAGAACAATTGCGCTTAAAAATGGTAATACCTTTTTCATTGATATCATTGTTTTATTATTGAGTTTGTCCTACAATATTACGACGGAAAAAGCAGGTCATAATCATAAATACGATTGATTGTTTTTATAATACAATAGACAAAATCTATTAATATGAAACTTATTCGTAATTAAAAGGAATGGATCATACTGATTACAAAGGTATTATACTTTCCCTGATGGCGCTGAAAATCATCCCACATGCCAATGATTCCGCAGCATCGCTGTCGGTACAACGGGGTCTGGCAATCTACTATAAAGGACACTTCCCCGGCTTTCTCCCCTAACCCCTGTCCAAGTTAGTGCAAAGATTCCTCCTATGTGCCTAATGTGGATGTCCAATAAGTTAACTACTTTACGTTACATTCCCATCGTCTTGGCATCTGAGTCAAAGCCGGAATATGCAAAAGCTATAGATTTTTACGAACTACCAGTTCGTAGAAAAAATCCCGATAGGATTCTCCAATAGTAATAAAGATATCTTTTTTATTGAGTTTTACCTTATTGCGACTGATGTTCTCAATTTGGTCAATAGAAACAATATAGGACTTATGAATGCGGATAAAGCCCTTCGAGAACAAGCTCATTTCATAATGCTTGATAGAATTTAGGGTTAGGATAGGCTTTGTTTGGCTGATCAAGTGGATTTTTACATAATCTTTAAATCCTTCAAAATAGGAAATGTCTTTTAGGTTAATTTTAACAGTGCTGTGCTCCACTTTGGCAAAAATAAAACCATTATGGTCATTATGGGACAAGGACTCTTGGGGCTGCTTGCCAATGTTATCCATGCCCCGATCCGACTGGTTAAAGATTTTACTTACCGCTTGAAAAAAACGATCAAAACTTATAGGCTTGAGCAAATAATCAACTGCATTGATCTCGAATCCTTTAACAGCATATTCACTATATGCCGTTGTAAAGATCACTTTTGGTTTATGGGGCAAGCCTTCATAAAATTTGATCCCGTTGATGTCGGGCATGTTGATATCCAAAAAAATAAGGTCCACTTTATTGCGCATGATACAGTCCATGGCCTGAATGGCTGTATTGTATTTACCCTGTAAGTTTAGCATAGGGATCTTGGAAATATAATCTTCCAAAATATCGATGGCCAAGGTTTCGTCGTCAATTATGATGCAATTGATATTCATTTCCGGATGGTTAAAAAACTCTTAAAAGTACTGTTTTCATAGATTTGTTTGAAGCTATGTTTGTTTGGATAAAGCAATTCCAACCGTTTTTTTAAATTCGTAATCCCCACTCCTTCCGTATTGGTATTGATAAAAACGCCGTCTTTTTGCTTTCCAACACTGTTGATGACAGAGAGCAAAATTTCCTTTTGGTTTTCTTTGATAGAAATCATGATAAAAGAGGGAGATAAATAGGTGATTCCATGTTTAAAGGCATTTTCTATCAGGGTAATAAAGAGCAAAGGCTCGATGGGGTACTGTTCATTTTCTATCAAGAATGAACAATTTATTTTAGGGGCCACTTCTGGGTGATATTTCAGTTTTTCCAAACTCACGTAATTCTTGATAAATGTGACTTCCTGCCCCAAGAATACTTTGTCCTTTCCGGACTCATAGAGCACGTACCGCAACATATCAGAAAGCAATAGGATCGCGGGGGTGGTTTCTTCTGATTTCTTCCTTGCAAGAGAATAAATATTGTTTAAAGCATTAAATAAAAAGTGCGGATTCAGCTGGTTTTTAAGAAAGTTTAACTCCTTGGTGATTTTTTGTTTCTCAAGCTCTTCATATTTCTTTTTCTCTTTTTCGAATTGTAATATCAATTCAATGCTCGTACCCAACCCCATGATCATCAAGAAGCGGATCAGCGAAGGCATGATAAAATGAAAGTCCATAAAAGACTTCTTAAACTCCCTCATTTTATTGGGCATATGTTTGGGCATCATTTCGGAAGGAGCTTCCCTTAGATAGTGGTGAAGCCATACGAAAACGACCATGAATACCAGTAAAAAAAGGGTATACTGAAGGTATTTACTCTTTAAAATGAAATTGGGTATAAGCCAAACGATATTGATCACATAAAAAAAAAGGAGGCTTATATTGGTAATGCTGAAATAAAACAGCGAAATGGGACGGATGGTATCAGTCAAAAGAGAAAGTGCTGGGGATATAATTATCCCCAGGACCAACAGGTGAATGATCACCTTCAATACATCTTTCTGTTTTATTTTCAGCATTTTTCTACATATGGATTAATCCTCTTCATCGTAATCAACAAATGGTTCCAGCTCCCAAATATCATCAAACCTAAGGCTTGAGCTTTTTCCAAGCAGAACATAGGCCCTTTCTCCGTTGATGGAAAATGCAGAGGCACCAGTCCTAAACGTCCCCTCATAGTCGGTTTTTTCGGCCCAACTATCTGTGGAAGGACGATATTCCCAAGTGCTACCGATAATAGAGCCCCTGCTTCCGACAGTGATATACCCATATTCTCCTATGGTAAAGGCGCTGCCATTGGATCGATAAATCAAATAATCGTCGTCATAGTCCAAGTCTTCTTTTTGGGTCCACTCCAGGGTATTTCCATCCAATGCCCACAGGTCAAACTCATAGGATCCATTGTTGATACCTGTACAAACATACGCAATGTCATCGATAACGAATGCCGCAGCTCCTTGTCTTTTTGCGCCTCCCATGCTGATGATCTGCTCCCATGTATCTGTGGAAGGGTCGTATTGCCAAAAATCCTTTTGTTCACTACCATCGTAGCCTGTACCGATATACCCTTTGCCGGTTAACGAAAAACCTACAGCATCATAGCGTGCCGTGCCTCCAAAAGAAGCTACCTCTGTCCAAGAATCGCTTACTGGGTCGTACTCCCAAAAATCCTTCAATTTGTCCGTACCGTCATATCCAGTTCCGATGTAGCCCTTACCGTCAACAGAAAAAGCAACGGCGTTGCTTCTGGCAGTTCCAGGGAAATCGCCTTTTCTTTCCCAGTAATCACCTGTTGGATTATATTCCCAAAAGTCGTTCAGGTACTCATCACCCGTATAGCCGCCCATGACAAAAGCCCGGTCACCAATGGAAAAAGCGGCGGCATTGGACCTGTTGTCTCCATCAAAGTAGGACCTCCTGACCCAATTCCCTTCTGAGGTTTCTTCTTCGTCACTGACACATGAAAAGGTGACCAGTAACCCTAGTATTGGTAGGATGTAGTTGAATAATTTCATTTTACGCATTGTTTTTCAATTTAATGGAAGATATGTTATGTCTATTTTTATTTTTTGTTCGCCGGAAATATCCGAAAGGATAAGGCCACTGGTTTGGATAGTGGAAGTGGATGCCGGTATACTGATCCAAAGCGCATCGTTATTGTTGATGCCTTTGGCAAGTTTATAGTCAAGGAAGGTCTTAATGGGCACCTCATAAAAGGTCTTTTCCTGAAATTGCTCGTCCCATGATGTAAGCGACGTACTTCCAATCTGCTGGATTACAAGGTTCTTTTTGTCCACTACACTGATATTGATGGTCGTAATCGGAGTATTAAAATACCGGTCATAGGTATCTGGCTTTAAAGGAAGCCTAAGACTGGCCGTGGTGATATAGTAATCATCAGCCAACTCCAATAGCTCATGGATATTGGGAAGCTCTATTCGAATGGATGCCCCCATAATAAGGTCTGCCATCACTACCCCACCCGAATGGGCCCTTGGTATGTTTTCGTAGGCATTGGGAGAAGAAAAAAAAGATGAACTACGGTCGATATCCATATGCGTGAATCGCTGATTGCCCGCATTTACAGTAAGTTTTAAGGACTTGGCACCTTCATCGAGATCGCTTGGAATACGGTAATAAAATCCGATATATGAGTCATCAGAGAAACTTATCAGTGCACTGTTATCGTTCGTACTCAGCATAAGTCCTTTAAACAGTTCTTCGAGGTTTTCAGTGGAAGCAAAGACACCATCATTTTCCTTCCCCAGTTCAAAGAGCTCTTTACTGAAAGTAGCTGGTAAGGTAATGGTCAAGGAGTCTTTGTGCGGTACGATCCGTGATGCCACCGATACCATTGGCAGGTCCTGGTGACCAAAAGACTGGTAGCTGTAGATGTCACCATCATCATTCTCCTCCAATTCTTCCGTCAATTCGTAAACGGATACATCAAACTCAGGAAGCGTATCATAATGGTAATTCTCATAAAACAACACCAAGACTGTTGAATCCAACTGGGCATCGTCATCTATCTCTATCCCATATTCCAATCCAAACTGGAGATAGGGAGCGGCGTGGATAATACCCCGATAAGCATCTTCATGATGACCAAGCATAAATGAACTAAGCGTATTGGTCACCAGAGAATCGTTGAAATAGGTGAACAGGTTCAAATCGGTGTATTCAATCAGCTGGAGTTCCAGCTCATCCCCATCCACGACCACTTGGGACTCTGTAAGGGTTTCATTTTCAAAACACCCGGTCAGTAGCAGCGTGGTTAGAAGTAAGAGAATTGGTGTTTTTCTTAACATATGGTAAAACGGTAGGAAGCTTGGTATCCAATAATTTTTTCTTGAGAACAAAACAATGAAAAAAGAAAGGCCTGATTAAAAAAAATAGATTTACAAGCAATTTTTGCCGATGAAACGGACATGTCAACCGTTATTTCCCCAAACTGGATTTTAGTCTATTTAGAGCAGTTTTTTACTTGGATTTCATCACTTGTCGTGAACATTTGCCCGTTCGTCTATAAATCCGAAGCCTCCTATTATAGCCAATTATCTTGCAAAAAATTTAAAATTATGCATGGCATTTTGAGGATACTTTGTTGTAGTGTTTGTTTTCTGATTTTTCAGGGTGAGCTGTTGGCCCAAAGGGGCGACGGCTCACTTTATTCTTCTTATGGAGTAGGCCTGTTATCGGAAAGTAACTTTGGACAAGCTGCCCGGTTATCAGGAACCGGTGTGGCTGCGAGATCAACCTATTTCCTGAATTACCTTAACCCCGCCAATGGTACGAGTGTTACCGCCTATAATTTCATGGCCGATGTCCAGGTCGATTATAGATTGATGAATATCCAGACTTCCTCGGAAGAAGTCACCATTAACAGGACAGACCTAAGTCTAATCTCCCTATGGTTTAGGACTTCCAGAAAATCTGCACTTAACATTGGGATCATGCCCATGAGCAGTGTTGACTATAGCTTTGTGGAGCAAACCTATTTTGCAGGTTCTGAAACACCTTTTGACAAATACATCAATGGATACGGTAATATTAATAAGGTATTTGCCAATTATGCTTTTGACATCTCGCCAAGACTTTCTCTGGGTGTGAGGCCTTATTATGCTTTTGGCCATATCAACCATGAGAAATATTACGACACTGATGAGGTGACTAGTGGGTCAATTACGGGCTTTACCATGAATGACCGGGATAATTACAGTGGCTATGGCCTCGATGCAGGACTACAATATTTGGTCTATAAAAAAGCTGACAAACAAGTGAACATAGGATTTACTTACGAATCCCCGACTAGACTTAAGGCCACCACTACCTCCATGGCCTACCTCAATGGGTCTGATTCAGTCTTATACGAAACTTCAGGTGAAGAAAGCATCACCCATTTAGCGACATCTCTAAAAGGAGGTGTGGCCTACCAAAACAAGAAATGGTTGGTCGCGGCGGACTACAGCTATAAGATGTTTTCATCTACGTGGGAAAATTACTCCAATAGCCATAGGGTAAGTGTCGGGGCAGAACTAATGCCCAATTTCTATAGCTATAAGTTTTTGGACAGGATGAATTTTTCTGCAGGATTATTTTATGACACTGGATATATCACATCAGAAAATACCCCCGTAGATGTAAAAGGTGCCAGCATCGGTGTAGGCGTGCCCATTCAGGGATTTACCCGGGTCAATTTATCCTACCAATATCAACAACAGGGAACATCTTCCCTACTATCCAAAGAAACCACCCATGGCATCACCCTCAATTTTAATATAGCAGACATCTGGTTTCAAAAATCAGCTTATAAATAATTGATCATTACATATGAATTTACTTTATCTCCTACTACTGTATTTAGTTCATCCCCACGGTGTCGAATACGCCAATACTGTTATATCTATTGACAACTTGGACCTGAAACTGGCTGGAAATGTGAAAGTCCAGGTATTTGATGAACATGCCCTCCATACAGGCATAATGGATCCTGTAATGGAAAAAACTATAACTGCCCATGAAAACCAACTGCCCGTAAAGTTGGACAAATTGCCCACGGGAAAGTACATGATAGCGGTATTACATGATGCTAATGGAAACGGAAAGTTGGACTATTCGTTCTTTGGGGTGCCCAAAGAGGGCTATGGTTTTTCCGGCCAATATTCCTGCAAGGTGAAATCCGCCGGACCATCCCAGCATATCATCCAGTTATCACCAGGACTACAGCACGTCACGATCCATCTATGTTATTGACCGTCGCATAATAGCATCATCCCTGAATGCCTAGCAAAACACTTCCTTCTTGACCCTATCGATAAAAAAAACGGGTTATTTGCACCAGCCCTGCTAGTACAAATAACCCGAATCTTTAATGTAGTCTACAAACTAGGCCCAGGACATATTTTCTAAAGCTTTGGGAGTAGGTGAGTAAATAAACCCGGAATATGCATTAGCTTACCTATTAGGATTCCTAATGCATAAACCGGATTAAGTTAGCCTTAAGAAAAGGCCAATCCACCATTGATATCTACATTATTACCAGTAAGGAAAGAAGACTCATCACTGACCAAATAGGCCACCAAATCAGCTACTTCTTCCGCTTTACCTTCTCTTCTCAAAGGAGTGCCGCCAGCCACTTTTTCCCTTACCTCATTTTTGGTAAAATCATCATGGAACTTGGTAGCAATCATGCCCGGATTCAAGGCATTTACCCTGATTCCCTGTGGGCCAAATTCCTTGGCCAAACCACGGGTAAGCGTAGAAACAGCACCTTTGGATGCAGCATATAAAAAGGCTCCAGGACCACCTCCATCACGTCCTGCTTGGGATGCGAAGTTAACGATAGCACCGCCTTTACCCATCAATGGCTTGAACGCTTTGGTCACAAACACCGTTGATTTTAGGTTGACATTCATGATCAGGTCATAGAATTCCTCATCCACCTCTTCGATGGTTTTTCTTGCAAACAATCCTCCAGCAACATTGACCAAAATATCTACTTTGTCACCAAAAGCTTCTTTGGTTTTGGCTACCATGTTGTCGATATCCTCTTGCTTGGTCATATCACCATGAACCGTCACCGCTTCACCCCCTACAGCTTTGATGGCTTCTAATGTCGCCTTGCTGTCTTCTTCACTTTCATAGAAGTTTACAACTACTTTTGCTCCTTCACTTGCTAATTTTACACATACCGCGCGTCCGATGTCTCGGGCACCGCCAGTTACTACTGCTACTTTGCCTTTAAATTTCATATTCTGATTAATTATTTGATTAGTGATTTTTTATTTTTATTGGTTCTATTTTTTTGCATAAGACATATATGGCTATCACCCCTAGTGGAACGAATAAGGCAATGGCCACAAATGCCGGCGTATAGGATTCTTGGGTGATTACTGGGATCAGGAAATTCATCAGTATGACAGACAAGACTCCCACAGTACCGCCAAAACCTGCCAGGGTACCAACAGACTTGCCACTGAAAAGATCACTTGGCAAGGTCTGGACATTACTGATCGAAAACTGGAATCCAAACAGCACCAATGCGACAATTCCCACAAACTTTTCAGGCGTATTGGCCATTAGTATGGTCGCCACCAATCCCAAAAACATAAGTACTGCACCGATGCTGATCGTGGTTTTTCTGGCCTTGTCCACACTTCCTGTTTTGGTAATCAACCTACCTGAAAACCAGCCTCCTGCAAGGCTCCCCAAACCGGCACCTACATAGGGTACCCAAGCGAAGAAACCTATTTCTTTCACGTCAAAACCATACTTATCTGCTAGGTAAATAGGCATCCATCCTACAAACAACCACCATATCGGTTCCAGAAAAAACCTAGATACCAATACCGCCCAAGATTCCCTATGCGAAAGTATTTCTGAAAGGGACAGTACTTTTCCCTCTTCCTTTATATCTCTCTCTTGCCTTCCCTCAAGGATATGGTCCCTTTCTTCATCACTTAGCCAAGGATGTTTGTTGGGTGTAGCCTTATTGATGATCAGCCAAGGGATCACCCATATCAAGACCAAACTTCCCACAATAAAAAAGGTAACTCTCCATCCATAACCGACATACAGCATCGCGATCAACGGGGGAGCAATGACCGATCCCATCGAAGCACCTGCATTGAATATCCCTTGGGCGATGGCCCGTTCTTTTATGGGAAACCATTCTGCGTTGCTCTTCACCGCTCCTGGCCAATTCCCCGCTTCGGACAGTCCGAGCATGGCCCGAAAGATGGAAAAGGAAATCAACCCACGAGCTACGGAGTGAAGTGCAGTGGACGCTCCCCAGACCATAATGCTGACTACATACCCCATCCGGGTGCCGATCTTGTCAAACATCCTGCCCGATAAAGACTGCCCCAAGGCATAAGCTACCATAAAGACATTAAGCATAATGGCATAATGGTACTTGGTAAACCCGAGCTCCTCGGAAATACCCGGCCACATGACACTGATTGCCGTGCGGTCAATATAGTTGATGACGGTGGCGAGGAATATCAGTCCGATAATCCACCACCTTAATCCTTTCATTTTCATAATTACCCTTTATCTCCAAAATAGGACACTTCTCCCCTTCGAGGAAGTCTTCCCGCACGGGACTAAAAACATCTATCAGCATTCCTGCCTCTAGGCATTTGGTCCCGTGAAGCAAATTTGGCTCGATGTACACACCATCGCCACCTTTGACGATTTGCTTTTCACCATCAATGGTAAATTCAAACTTCCCCTGTGCCACATACGTGGACTGGGTATGGAAATGGGCGTGGGGCATTCCTTCTGCTCCTTCTTCAAACTTGACTTGGACCATCATGATTTGGTTATCATAGCCCAAAAATTTGCGAGAAACTCCGCCTCCTAGGTTTTCCCATTCCATTTTGTCTGTTAGAATAAACTTTTCACTAAATCGCTTCATTGTTTCTTATTTTTTAATGTAACTGTATGGACCTTTCCAGTCCCATAATTGATTTTCCACTTTTATCTCATGTGATGTCGTCTGGTCATTGCTCTGCTTGGCTATGGCCAACCGATACACCTGCCCCGTTTCATGTTTCCATTCTATAGCTATATAAGCTTCAGAGTCATGGACTATTTGGACTTCTTTCACTTCCGAAAAAGCTCCTTTAGAAAGTTCGCTTACCCGAGAGTATTCGCCGTGAGGTTCCAGTATGCTTACAAAAGTAGTCGTGGCAGCATCCCTGCTGATCATCAGAAGAGGATCTCTCCGCAGGTTAAAGTCAGGATCATTGGCACCTGTCCTGGCCAATGTCATTTGATCCCCTTTTTGACTAACGGACGTGATGGTATAGAATTGATCGTGATCCATCCATGTCATCGCGGCATTGCCCTCTTCCGTTTTTCCCTTTGCTTCGGCCCAAATGTGCTCATACCCATGCCCATCACCCATGGGCGTCAGGTTATTCTCGATATCATAGTCCCAGGAGGTAGATAACAACTGACCAAAGTAGTAATAGGGCAAATCGTAATGGTTTTGAGTAGCCGTAGATACACTCAATATATCCACCATCAAGGGCTTTTCGAATAGCCCATCACTGATCAAGGCGATCGTCCGGTGCTGTTCCACGCCGGGATAGGCATGTTGGTCTTTGGCACTCACTATTTTTATCTCTTCCTGACTGGCATCAAAGAAATAGGGATCGCTGTGGTATTTGTTCCCCGTATCCGTATTGCCTTTAAAGTGGCTCTCCTTGTTGACTATCAAGGCATTGTGTGCCACCGTTTGCTTGGCAAAAGTCTGGTTCTCTTTGAGGTAACCACCTCCGTCTTTTTGCTCGATATTAACAAAGCGGGCTACTCCATAATCTTGTAGGATTTCCCTTCCTTCTTCGTACAATGAAAGTGAGAGTTTATCAAAATGGCCATGCCCCATCCCCTGAGCAGTGTATTTTAACACAGCCGACAAGCTACTGGCTTTCCCATCCATTCTGAGGATACCTACTCCCCCGGTCTTTCCGTCAGCCCCATCGCGGAGCTCCATGGATTTGTGGACAAAGGGCTTACTTTTACCATTGGCGATATCAGCCGCCACATGCATACCGGAAGCATCGAGGAGGACGGTATTTTGCTTTTGTGCAATGGATAATAATTCTGGATTTTGCCCTCCAAAATGATAGGCAATATCAATGGCAGAGACCAATTCCCTTGAATAGTAGGACATCCCTTTTTGGGCATCATTAATGGGAAAAAACTCTCCATCAGCATCACTCAGGTTGACCAATGCATATACCGCTTTTCCTAAGATCC
Source organism: Echinicola strongylocentroti (assembly GCF_003260975.1). Taxonomy (NCBI): domain Bacteria; kingdom Pseudomonadati; phylum Bacteroidota; class Cytophagia; order Cytophagales; family Cyclobacteriaceae; genus Echinicola; species Echinicola strongylocentroti. The sequence continues at coordinate 214,828 of NZ_CP030041.1, forward strand.
CCTCCCTATACTTGAATATTTCAAGTTCAGGCCGGGCATTTTGCAGACTCGCTGCAAATACCACAAACGGATATATCGCATATCGCTGGTAATAGGGCCCTTCTGCATAAAATCCATCCGGGGAAAAAAGCAAATCCAACTGGGCCAAAAATCCTGCACGTTCTTCGCTTTTGATCTTCCCCCCATCGTTATCTTTCATGTCTGCATCCAGTCCATCTTCTTCCAGTCCATACAGTGCACGGTGGACCAGTAAGGTATCACCCATCACCAAACCAAGCATCCCTACACCGGCATTTGCCCAAGTACTGTGATTGTGGATTCGGTTAAAAAACTGCGGCGTCTCCACAGACAGGAAGTCTGCCTGCGGCCTAAGCAATTCCCTCTCCAGAAGCGTTCGTTCTCCCTCGCTTAACCAATCATAGATACAGTCATAAGCCTGACTTGTATAGACCAGCCAGTTGGCATCATTAAGGCATTGCCAAAAAAACTTGCCTGGTGAATAGGACTTTCTACTTGGATGACGGTCCAGGCTGGGATATAGCTCAGCGTACGTCATCAACATGTCTTTTACAAACTGGGCATATTTCTCTTCTCCTGTCAGTACAAATACCTTCCCTGCCTGCTGCATGCTGAGGTAGTTCAACTTATGGCGCTCATGTGTATAGCCGCCTGCCAGGTCTTTTGGTATAGGTACATCGATTCCCAAGGCCATCTGTTCATCGACAAATTCCCTGGCATCCTCTAAGGATTGTCGAAACAATGGCCAGTCCATCGCCTCGTCCACTTGTGCTATCGTAGCATCATCAAACAAAATACTGTTGTGCTCCAGGGCTTCTTTCTCTTGACCTATAGCACTGATACTTAACAGCAAGGTCATGGCCGTAATGAGTAGGCTATATATAGTGATCGACTTGTTCATTTTGCTTCCTTTAGGTTGTGGATCGTAGCTGTATTATCACTGATCTGGAGCAATGACCTGTCATCGATAACTACTGATTCAATTACTGTAACCGGCTCACCTACTGTATGAAAGATATTCAGTTCTTTGGTATCTGAAAACGTCGTGTTCTCAATATTGGCTTTCTGGACGCCGTGCAGCACCATTGCCTTATTACTGTCATTCTTTGGTCCGAAACCTACTTTTTCAAAATCACAATCAGCTATCGTCAGGATGGGACCAAAGGTACTTTCATCACTTCCTCCACGATAAAGTTTCATTATCGGCTGTCCTATATTATTAAAAGTACTGTTTTCCAATACCACGTATTCTGCATTGTAGATGCCACGATCTTCATTCTCTTTGTCCAATGCGAGGATACTCCCAGAAACATCCGTAAAGTTGGAGTCTTTTATCATGATGCTGTCAGCAAACGTGTTTTTATACACATCCAAGACATGGAAAGAGTGATTTACGTCCAGGTCTTTGAATTCGCAGTCTTCAATCCATAACTGGTAGTTTTTATTCATGGAATACCGACTGGTACGAATGACTGCATTTCCTGCATAATCCGGTGCCTCAGCGCCATCGATCGTGATTCCTTTCAGCTTCAGCGATCCTCCGTTCTCAATGGCAAAAAGGTTCGATTTTTCAAACTTGATGGTAGCTCCACCTGACGAAACAATACTGATCGGGTGATCCAGCTCGATCACTTTGGTCAACAGGTAATCTCCCGGCTCTAGCACCAAAATATCACCTGCTTTTGAATGGGCAATTTCATCATATAGATCTGCTCCCTCCTTGACTACTTTTTCTTGGCCATAGTCAAACGCTTCTTTTTTTCCTGGCTTGAGATACCAAGAAGGTCCAGCCTTATCTTTACTGACTGCCTCAAAATCAGCCATAAGCCCTGCACCTTTTCCTCCGTCAAGTCGATAGATATTTCCGTCTTTTTTCAATTCTCCTTTAATAGGACTAAATCCTCTGTCAATAATGTTTTTGATAGTGGGAGAGATATAATTGTTGGTAAATTCGATTCCGGATATATCATCATAAACGGTAAAGACATCCTGCTTTTCAGTATTCCAAAACACATTGTCACGGATAACACTATTGATCGGAACTGCGCTTCTCTCTTCATCACTTCCTGCACATAACTGTACATAGTCACAGTCCACAAAAGTGTTGTTAAAAATCTCAGCCCCATCCACTTGATGGTACCGGTTTATGGGACTATTGGGCACACCGTTCATTACCACCAGCGCTCCTCTAAACCAATGCCCTGTCAATCCATATCCATAATTATTGAATACCTTTTGCCTTTTGTTGATCACACGAATACCTCCCGTATTGGGCATGCGGTTGCCATAGAAAGCGTTACTTTCTGCGATATTGTCATTGCCGTGCCGAAACGTCAGCGTTCCCACACATTCATAAAAAGTATTCCCTTTGAACAGGTTACCGCCGGATTTGTTGGAAATGATCTCATGCTCACCATTACACCGGTCAAAATAATTATTGACCACCTTTGTATTGGAGCTCGTTAGCGAATAATGACTTGTTCCGATCCTCAGGGTTTCGCCTCCATTGGACCCTAAGTTAGGTCTCGGGCCAAAATAGTTATGGTCGATAAGGTGGTGGTTGTCCTGACTTTCTTTATTGTTAAGGCGCACGGCCATCGTCACCCCTTTATTTCCTTTGCCTACTAGGGCATTATGGTCAAACCGGTTGTTTTTGCCGTACATTCCCACCCAGTAGTCGCTTTCATGTCGTTCTGGATTAGAATAATCCTCTATGGTACATTGGGTGATCCTGCAGTAATTGGCCAAGGTGTTTTTATCTTTTTTGAAACTGATCACTTCACTGGTAAGTGTATGGCCATCGCGAAAATAAAGCCCTGATACAACTAGGTATTCGCCCGCCACTCGAAGAGTGGAGTTTCCGGTCAATATGACTTTACCTGCCTCTTCGGCCATTACCACGATCATTGAATCTTTAGTACCTGTTCCTTCTACTAGTAAGTCGGCATCTTTCCATTCTCCATTGGCCATTATGATCGTGTCTCCAGGCTGAGCTGTTGAAAGCGCGCCTGTCAGTTCCTCAGGATTGGAGGCGACCTTGTGCGATGGCTTTGTAGCACAACCATAGGCCGTAAGCATGATCATTACCAGGAGACTGTATGCGATACTGTTGATTTGAGTAGTCATTTTTAAACTTTGGGTTCGGTACAATTGACAATTTCTTTACTATCTGTAATGCTAATTATTGGGCGCTTTTGTAGTGACATTTTTGGACATAGCAATCCACTACAACCCTATGAAGAATTATTTAAAACACTGTAAAACAACACATTAACACCCTTACTGATCGTCGTAAGGAAATGGATAAAAGACAAGGCCTGAAACCTACTTTTTCAGGTAATGGGAAGAATGAATAAAAACGCTATCTTTGCAATCTGTTATGGAATTTAGGTTCTTTTATTAGGACGCACGGCCAAATGTTCCTAATGATTGAACTTGATTCTTTTTTGCAAATGGATTGGCGTTTATGCTGATCCATTTTCTTCGCTAGCTCCCTTCTTCAATACATCTTTGTTTATTTTTGTCGAGATATTAAATCTTTCGATCCGAGTTTCGGCAAATTCTTGGATATTCTTAAGGTGATTGTTCATCATCAAGGCCACTGCTTCGGTATTTTGGTTTTTGATATGCTCGAAGATCACCTCATGCTCTTCCGCAGCGGCCAAGTACCTTCCTTCCCCACAGACATCATGCTGCTTAAAATAAGACAGAATATCTGGCGTAATGATCAACATCAGTGAAGTAAGCACCGAATTCTTACTGGCCTCAGCGATCTTCAGGTGAAACATCAAGTCTTCTTCCACGCCATGATGACCTTCTTTTACCTTTTTCATATGGGTTTTCATGGCCCGTTCTATCTCCTTTAGGTCTTCATCGGATCTGCGTTCTGCAGCAAGTGAAGCGCTCTGGGTCTCCAGGATCACTCGTGTCTCCACCAGCGATTTAAAATCACTCCCTTCCAGCCTCAACACGTCTGATATTAATCCCTCCAATGCCGTAATTCCCATTCCGGCGACTACAGTGCCGCTTTGTGGCAAGGTTTTAAGGATTCCATAAAACTCCAGCTTCTTAATGGCATCCCTTAAATGGGTCCGCCCTACTCCCAGCTTCTCACATAATTTCCGTTCTGGAGGAAGTCGATCACCAGGCTGCAGTTGCCCGGAAGTGATCAAATTCTTTATTTGATTGATAATTTTATCAACCGGGGTCTCTATTTCTATTTGACTAAAATTGCTGAGTAATTCCATAATTGTATTGATTTAATCAATAATTGGTCAACCAATTTAAAGTTATCCAATTACAGTTCCAAGCTTTTAATAAACATATTTAACAAATCGTAGGATAAAGGTTCAAGTACACTACCTCATCATTGGTTTTCTGATGACCACTGTATGTTTACTTTCTTCCATACTATTACTAATTAACGGACAATAATTTCCTTAATAATAGTTAATAGTTATCTATTTTCTAGTCTTTGCTGTACTGGCCGTTAGTTTTGATACTTCATGTTTACTAAGGAGATTGCCGGGATTTCCATAATTTGAAAATCCCAGCGCTCTCATTCCCAATTCCAAATTAACTATTTACACGGCTGTATTTAGACTTAGAATCGACACTATTCACAAAGCTTCCGTTACAATTATGTTATTACAGTCCTTCATACCCCGTGTTTTGGGAAAGGCCCGGCAATAGATCTACATCTACATAATACTTGGGCCATAAATAATCCACTGCTGGATCAAAGTCCCTGTCTTCCAAAGCTGGAGCTGCACCGGTAAAGACATTACCCATTTGCCTACGTGCAATATCATACCAACGAACTCCCTCGAAAGCCAATTCCAATCGACGTTCTTCCATTATTTCGGCTATAGTGATTCCGCCCGCATGGTCAGCAGGTATTGGACTTGGTGGATATTTGGCATCTCCAGCGCCAGCAGCATTTCTGGCACGTGCTCTTACCCTATTGACATATTGTACTGCCAGGTCATTATTGCCCAACTCTACTGCCGCTTCCGCAGCGATCAAAAGCACTTCTGCATATCGCAAAATAATAGGCTTAACATTAGAATCCCTCAAACTGGCCCCTTGGGCAGTGCCCGTTCTCAGTCCAGCTTCCCCCACTGCTCTGAAATACTTGGCAATAGCGGGTCTAGCTACGTTTTGGGAGATATTGTCCCATTCGGTAAACGGATAGTCCGGTATTCCCTGATAGGTGATGGCTGTATCCAGGCTGACTGCTTTTCTGTAGTCCCTTCCGTCCCATTTTTCATAAACACTCAATTCGGGAACAATGGCACTCCAGCCTGCAGCTGCTGCATTTAACGCTTCGAACCTTTCATCTCCTCTGGGACCCGTTATGGAGGTCATCTGATCCGTACCTGCATTGGAACCTCCAAGCTCCCCTGGAGTGATGTTATGGTTGTCATTAGCTATCATATTTAATTTGAACAATACCTCTGAAGAAGTATAGTCGGGAGCAAAGATATCATAGTAGTCATTGTCCAATGCCACACCGTATTGCCCTTCATTGTCGATGACATGTTTGGCATTATCAAATGCACTCTGCCAATCTCCTCCTTCTGCTGCTTCGGAAGTAGCCTTGGTCATGTAGACCGACGCCAACATACCATAAGCTGCAGCCTTACCTGGGTGGGACCGATCTGCTGGCACGTCGACCAGCCATGTCTTGGCAAATTCCAAATCGGAAATTATCCCTGCATAAATCTCAGGTACGGAAGACTGGGAAACGGCATACGGATCCTCCAAAGGCTCCCCGTTCATATAGATAATCTCTCCAAATAACCTGACATAAACATAATGGACGTAAGCGCGTAAAAAATACGCTTCTGCTACTACCGGGTTTATTTCCTCTTCAGTCCCTGACACCACATCCTTGGCATTGATTACCGTATTGGCTGCAGCCAGGATTTTATAGCCCATTGGCCAAAAAGCATTTACCAGTCCATTATCCTGCTCCATCTGCATAAGGTCACAGGCATGTCTCCTAGTGGCGGTGCCGGGGTCACCTATGCCACACATGTCTGAGCGTACCAATAGTGCCAACGACAGCTTACGGCCATAAAATTCCTCACGGGCAAGGAGGTAATAGCCCCCATTTACTCCTGATTGTAATTCCGATACGGTTTGAAACAAACCTTCAGGAGCCAAGACACCAACAGGTCTCTCTTCCAAATCCTCGCATGACATGGAAAAAACCATGATTAGAGCGAATAGTATTGAGGTTATATATGAATTTTTCATGATTTCCTTATTGTTAATTATTGACAATTTAAAGATCGAGCTTTGATTAAAATCCTAGATTTAGTCCGACAGTAAATGTCTTCACATTCGGATAACTACCATAGTCCAGTCCTAAATTACGGTTGGAGTCCGCATTATCGGTACCTTCACCTTCATTTTGGTAAGCCGCTTCAGGATCAAGCCCCGAATAATTCGTAAAAGTCAACAGGTTTTGGGCACTTACATACACCCTTAAGGAACGTATTTTTATTCTGTCCAAGATGGTATTGGGAACAGTGTAGCCCAATGCCAGGTTTTTAAGACGTACATAACTTCCATCTTCTACCCATCGGGATGATATTTTGAACGTCCTGTCTGTATCAGCTGAAGGAATACTTCCTCCTGGGTTGTTTACTGGATGATATCTATCCAGTGCAGCAGTGGATACATTGTTGGTTCCCCTGAAGGATTCCAGTTCCATCCTGGTCAAATTAAGCATTTCGTTTCCGTGGACACCTTGGATAAAAATATTCAAGTCGAAATTTTTATAGGTAAAGTCGTTATTGAACGACCAAGTAAAGTCCGGATGTGGGTTGCCTATGATCTTACGGTCAGCGTCGGTAAGCCTACCGTCTCCATCCAAGTCTGCGAATTGCTCTCCCCCTACTTTCTCATCTGAGCCCTCTAGCAAAACGTCTTCCGGCTGGGTAACCCCTTCGTAAACATATCCATAATAGACACCCATTGGCTGGCCTTCTTGAAGCAACATGAAACCGGTGGAAATATTAAAGTGTCCAGGCGCATTTTCATATTGGATGGTAGAATCCGGTAATGAAAGCACTTCGTTTTTGTTCATGGCAAATACCAAGTCGGAATCCCAAGTGAATTCGCCTACTAAGTTTCTCGTGCTTAGCATCGCTTCTATACCAGAGTTTCTAATTTCACCTGCATTCTGAAGCTGGGTAGCTGGATCTTCGTCCACTCCCAAAAATGATGGAATGGGGCGATTAAACAATAAATCAGAGGTTCTTTTGTCGTAATAATCGAAGCTCAGATTGATCCTATTTTCTAATAATCCAAGGTCCACACCTACGTTCAACTGGGAAGTGGTTTCCCAAGTCAAGTTAGGATTGGCCAAACTACCCAATATCAAAGAACCCTCACCAGGTCTATTGGAGTATTGGGCCACCAAGGTAGCCAAGGATTCGTATGCTCCGATGCCCTGATTGCCGGTTAGACCATAACTGGTACGTATTTTCATTTCGGAAATCGGCTCTACAGACTGCAAAAAGGCTTCGTCACCAATATTCCATGCTATCGCACCTGAAGGGAAATAAGCCCATTTGTTATTCTCTGCAAAATTGGAAGCTCCATCATATCGGATGGTACCAGTAAATACGTACTTATCCATCAGCGTATAGTTTGCCCTGGAATAGTAGGATTTCAGGATCCGTGTAGAAGTCCCTGAAGTAGGTGGAGTATAATCTGCACCACTTCCTAAGTTCCAGTAACTTACCGCCTCGGAAGGGAACAAGCTGGATCCAGCTGTCATATTCTCTCCTACCATCTTCTGATAAGAGTAACCATTGACCCAATTGATCCTGTGTATTCCAAATTCCTTATTGATGGTGAAGTAATTTTCAGTAAGCAAGTTGGTGGATTTATCAAATTCCAACAGCGCAATACCTCCATCGCCACCTCGTATCAATTGGGAAGACCTGAATTCACCTTCTCTAAAAGAGGTCACGCCAGCGCCTAGGGTAGACTTAAAGGTTAACCAATCCAAAATTTTGAATTCTGCAAAAGCATTGGTCTGAAACCTGTCCGAAATCCGTTCTCTATCAATTCCATTGGCGATACCTACTGGGTTATCGATATTATCACCTAGCCTAGACTGGGTAAAATCTCCGTTCTCATCTCGCACTGGAGTATCAGGCTCCAATCGTGCAGCTGCACCTATTACACCTGTTTCACTAGATCCACCTGACTGCTCTTGGGTCAACACCCCTTCGTCAGTACTTCTTCTTCCGTAAAGGTTCACGCCTAATTTCACTCGATCCGATACGTCAAAGGTCAAGTTACTGGTAATGGAATACCGCTGATATTTGGAATTGTCTACCACACCCTCCTGCTCAAAATGTGTTCCTGACACATAGTATTTTACGGCTTCACTTCCTCCACTGACGGATACCTGATTGTTCCAGATATGTCCAGACCTAAAGATTTCATCCTGCCAATCGGTGTTGACATTTGGATTATAATCGTAAGCAGGTAAAACCTCCAATATATAATCCCTAAAATCATCGCCTGAAAGAAGATCAAGACGGTCACTGGTGTTTTGGAAGGAATAGGAGCTGTTTACATCTACTTTTGTCTTGCCCACTCCGCCAGATTTGGTCGTAATCAATATTACTCCATTGGCAGCACGTGAACCATAAATGGCTGTAGCGGAGGCATCCTTTAAGATCTCCATGGACGCTATATCCTGAGGAGGTGGCATCTCTCCTCCTACAAACCCATCCACTACAACAAGTGGCTGACTACTGGCATTAATCGAACTCCCTCCTCGGATCTTCATGCTCATCTCAGCTCCTGGCTGACCACCATTGGTAGATTGGATCTGTACCCCCGGTGCGCGACCTTGAAGGCCTTGAACAGCATTCAATGTAGGGTAGGCATTTAACTCCTCAGACTTGACAGAGGATAAAGCTCCCGTATTGTCACTTTTCTTTACAGAACCATACCCTACCACTACTACTTCTTCGAGGTCTTGGAGATTGCCTTCCAAGGAGACGTTGATGACAGACTTACCTGACACCTGCACCTCTTGGCTTTCAAATCCCACAAAACTGATTTTCAAAATAGCTGAAGACGGATCTGAAAGTGTGATGGAATACTGACCATCTATATCCGTAGTGGTACCGTTAGAGGTTCCTTTTTCAATAATAGTGGCTCCTGGAATACTCTCGCCACTCTCCGCAGACTCAACTACGCCCGTCACTATACTTTGTGCAGACGCTACATACGACATCAAGCACATGGCAATTATTGCCACATACCTACTTCTTAACAGTAATTGTCTTTTCATGATTAAAATAACTGGTTATTAGGTTGTATTCTTGATTGACCGTCCAATTAATTGGTTGACCAATTAATGGATGATCAATATAAAGGATAAAAATCAGGAATAGCAAGAATATAGGAAGGAAAATTTTATGCAATGGTCTATCATAAAGAGACAAAGCTGGTTATAATAACCAATGACCAAATTAAAAATGATGGTGTATCGCCATCTGATTGAAATATGGCTAATTTTGATAAAATCTGATCAAGTGAAAAGTTAGGGGCAATTTTTTTACATCCAATTATGATAAGGTTAATCCAGTTTATGCAGTAGGAATCGTTATCGCCTGTCCCGACAGCGAAAAGAGTTGAAAGTGCAAAAAAATGAGGTTGTTTGGAGATTGAGGCGACGGATGGTGAACCTGTCTAGCGGCCCATAGCCGTCAGGCTAACGCATGTAAGTTGCTAAAAATCTATATCCTTATTGATGTATGTACTCTTCACAAATGGCCTATGGGGATTTCAAATCCCCATTATTCCGGTTCCGGGATTACAAAACCCGAACCGCTAATTGTCGGACTCATCGATCCCGGTGAGCGCCCATGGTAAACATTCGGTAATTGAAGATGGATAAAGAATCTCAAATGTGATGTACCTATGGCACATTACAGAGGATTGATGCCCGTGGCTGTTACCAAGCTTTCATACCTACGGCATGATGCTTCCCTTTCTTGCGAAACAGTGTACCGTCCATATGGGCAAACACATAGCGCTGTCCATGGCTATGGATGTTACGCCCTTTCAGGGCTTTTTTTTGCTACTTGACTTTTCCAATTTAAGAAAAAAAATCAGGGCAAATCATAATCATTTGTGTCACCTGTCTCGCCGAGGTAAATCAGCGTTACATCATCCCCCCAACTTTTCCGCTTGATCCAGAATACTCTCTTCATCAACAGGTTCGTTGGTTTTGCTTAACTCTAGGTAACAAGGTATTCCGTCTACACATTCGAGCTGAACGCTTGTCGTATTTTCACTTCCTGAAATTTCTGATCGCATAACCCCATCACCTATTACCTTCCATTTGCCCTCTAGGCTTATGGTTAAAGTCACCGGCTTACTATAGTTATCAAATCCATTTTTCTTCTTGGGGTTGTCCGGAAAATTAAGATCAGGATTTACTGCACTTATTTTCAATGTTCCTCCTTGGGCCTTCTTGACCATTACCAAGCTAGGTGCAGAAATGGCACTAATCAAACTGTCCCCTGTAAATTTCGTGGCATCGAAGATCACATACGCTCGAGTAGATGATGTATGGTCTTCCACTATGTGTGCATATTCATCAGCTTTCAATATATCAAAGTCATTTGGGGCTTTTCTTCCAAAACCCTGTACCTTCTTGTGCTCCATAAATGGATAGATGACATACTGATAACTTTCTGCCTTGGGAACTTTGCCATGATCTATCCAAGCTGTAGCAAAATTCCCTTGAGTTGTTTTATTTCCATCTCCAAGTGGGTGCATGTTACCTGTATTCACCGAATATTTGTTATGATAGGAATCTTGTTTTGCCATGGAAAAGATGACATTGCTGCTATCCAATAGATAATAGCCGTTACCATAATTATCGATAATCCACTTTGTGGTTACTCCCGAATTGGGAAATCCCTTCACAGTGCCTTGGGCAGCAGTAGTGATGGTTTGATGCTGAGGCCGTAATTCAGATTGGAATAGATTTGTTTGTACTGGGTGCATTAAATCATCACTGCTAATTCCCGTACCTATACAGATGAGTTTATTTCCAAAAGAGAAAACGGACTTTTTAGCTTTTAGGTTACCCGGCAACTCCACTGTTCTGTCTTCTGCCAATCCATCGGCATTTTTTCCAACACCGGCATTTAGCACCATTCCAAAAACGCCGTTTCCTTCCAGCTGCGTGGCCCCTGCAAACGTCTCTTCTGACAGGAACATCAACAAGGCCATTTCAGTCTCCAGCTCTTCAAAAGGCATAGGAAGTACAGTAGTGCCCGGAAAGCGATTCCAATCCCAGCCTGCCTCCACGACTCCACTGGCTTCTTGACCTCCTGACGATAATAATTGTACGCTTCCATTGGCAGGGTACCTTCCGTAGCGATTACTGGCGGGGTATATTTCGGATGACCATACATATTTACTGTAGCCTTTTATGATGGCTGCCCAGTCTCCATTTCTATGAATGGCCGTAGCCCCATAAGGCAAGGATTTGTAAGAGGGCAAGTTAGATTTTTGGATACCCAATGCACGGAATTCCTGTGCTTTTCCCGGGTCTTCTTTCCCCCATAGGTACAGGAAATCGCCCGCTACTGCTGGGTCCACATTCTGATCACCACTAGGACTTCCAGAAAGTGCCATCAAATAAAAGGCGTCTTTTAAACCACTTATACTGTTCTGGCCAAATGGATGGCGCCCTGCGTTGCCAAATCCCCAATCGTAGGTGTGGCTATATCTAGTGGTGGTCAGTAGCGCCCGTCGGAAATTATAGTGCCCAGTTTCTTTAATATTGAAGGTGGTGCCTGACAAACAATAAAAAAGTTTTGGAACCTCATAGAACGCTCCCATTCCATAAGCAGGATAATGCCCGCTGTGATGCCAAGTAGTACCATCTGCTTTGAAGCCCCACTCTTTATCTTCCTGTGCTAAAATCACACTTAAATAATTGGAAAATGCAGTCAATAAAGTTCCCTTCTTATTCTCCCCTTCGGTCAAAAACACACTGGCCAAATGATTAAATGACTGGGTGTTGAGGTAATCGATATTGACATTAAACGCCTCCTCATCATCCAATATCATCCCAAAATTACCTAGCCATTTGATGCTATTACCCACTTCTGTCAATAAGCCAGCTTCAGCAAGTGGCTCGCTCATAAGGTAAAAAGCTTCCGTCAACTCCCTCGTCTGATAGCCTATATGGTGTCTAGTACCTCCCGAACTTCCTTTTTGCCATCCTTGGTCCAAGTAATACCTGGCTGCCAAAATAAATTTCTCCTTGATAGATTGCTGGTCTTTATCATCAGGAACTGCAAAATACGTAGCTGCCATGTTCTTGATGATCACACCGAAATCCCGTATTTTGTTATGAACCATCGGTCCTTGTTGGAGACTATCATAGTACACTTCTTGGAGGTTAAACGTCAATGGAGGCCCCTTCACTGTTCCCTTATCTTCCGTAATGCCCAATGAACCAAACGCTTCCACGACCTCGGCCATTCCTCGCTGCTCCATTCCAGAAAGCAACATACTGTCTAGCCTCATTTTAACCAGTCTCATATCTTCCTTTTGAGCCTTGGTGACAGGATTTATTTCCATATTCTGCAAAAGCTCCCAGTTGTAGATTAGGGGCATCCAATGGTCTATACTATGGTCTTGGTCCTTTTTCAGAAAAGGGACGATTTGGTCTGGATACTGATGCCTGTCATCTTGATATTGGGAAAAAACTATATCATCAACAAACAAACAACCCTCCGAAGCAGTCCCGGTCAATCTTAACCTATCGAAATCTACCGCTTCGGTCTTGGACGGCACATCCCCTTGCATTTCATAAAATGGCACCCTGATCGTGCGCCAACCATAAAAGTTTACCGGGATGGTGAACCAATAGACTTCTTTACGATCACGATAAAAAGCTACTTTTATAGTTCCAGATTGTGGGGACTCACTATAGATCGACAGATTAAACGTAGGACTTGCCGGAAATAGCTTGGTAAATTCCTTTTTCGTAGGATCAGGACCTAGTAGTGACAAATGACTGGTTTCTATAAAACTGTTTGTACTATCCCATTCCCATCGGAGAGATGTATTCCCAAATCGTTGATGATCACTACTTAATCTTATGTAGGAATCTCCAGAAACTTCATACCTACCTAGTATCCCACTACTTTCAAACGACGTTACATAGGGTTTCTTTTCTTGGGCCATCGTATGAGCAATGCCTCCTAATAGAGTAAATAGGACCAATAAAACTAAGCTGTTTTTCATCTAAATTAATTTGTAGAAATTCTATAATAATTGGGAAAATAAACCTCCTTCACCTTATTTAACCCGGAATATGCATTAGCCTATCTACGCCACGGCGCACAGGTGTTGCGACCTGAAACTGCTTCAAAATCAGTCGTTTCACTTTAGTTTTCGGCATAACCGTAGCGGTGCTACGCTAATGCCTCCAAACTAACTGATAATGCATAAACCGGGTTAATTCTTGTTCAGGTTACCTCGGGATATTTCCCAATAGGTAAAATATGCACTTTTCTTGTTTGCCCTTTCTTCGCTGGACTTAAAGTCACTTACCAAACCAACCATACCTTTCAAGGTCTTGGAAGAAATCTTTTTCTTGGAAATATGGGCAAGGACATTCCCTGTCCCCGCTTGTAATACTTTTAAATTTATGGCATTATGGGAGCTCTTGGATGATATTTCCATCTCTAGCTCCAGCTCTCCATCCAACGCCTTTCCCAGTGGGTTATCGATATGGCCTATGTTCGGGTCACCGATAAATAACGAACCATTGGTTCCTATACCCGCCTTTAGACCAATGGGATTAGCCGGGCTATCACCTATACGATTACAGCCAATACAAAACCCCACCCAATTGACTCCTCTTGTCTCTACGTGGTCGTTATAAAACCCTAATCTGGTTCTGATCGAAAGAGTCCCTTTGTCGCGGGCTATACTATCGTTTTTTAGCATCAAATATTGGTTTTTATTGCTGACCATACATGCTAATTTGCCTTCTTCCACTTTCCAACTAGCAGGATCATTTGCGAGCAGCAAATCACCTGAATCATTCACACTGTAATGATCAAAATCAATTCTGATGACGGCCTCATCCCTTCCCATCGAGGAGCAACTTAACAAGAGCAATTGAACTACTATCCAAAAACTAGCGTGTAAAGTAGACCTGTTATTCTTCTTAGTACTGATCACAATAGTCATTGGTAGCATATATGATCACAAACTTAATTGATGTTTTCTTAACCATGGATCCTTTTTTTCTTCCAAAGCCTTCAGCAGTTTCTCATGGAGCAATTTGGCCAAATCCGGGTCATCTGCTGCAATGTTATGCATTTGGAAAGGATCATTGACATTGTCGTACAAGAAGTGGTGCTTTTTGCCACTCTTGTCATAGGTGATTACATAAGTGGCTTTACTGGTCTTGATACCACGGTGTCCAGAGGCTGGTTGCCCTGCTTCGATATAATAGTACAAAGCATAATCCGGCAACTGAGGTGAATTTTCAAGAATTTGGGTGGAGAGATCACTCCCATCCAGATCCCTTGGGATTCCGTCGGTGGCTCCCATCAAGTTCAATAAAGTGGGCATTACATCAGGAACACTTATAAAGGCGTCACTTTCTTGGTTTGCCTTGATCTTTGCTGGCCAACGAATAATAAAGGGAATATTGATTGCTTCATCAAACCACACATTTTTCGACATTAAACCATGGCTACCCATCATTTCTCCATGGTCAGAAGTAACCACTACGATTGTATTTTCAGACAATCCTTCTTCTTCCAGTGCGGCCAACACACGGCCTATTTGTGCATCCACTCCTGTCACCATGGCAAAATAATCCTTGGCATGTTCCTTGGCCAAATCTGTTCTTCCCCGGGTACCTCCTGGATGACGTGCCAACTCCTCTGTAGTGTTTCCAAACCGAACATTCTCCCTTACCAATAACTCCTCATTACTTTTGTTTTCATAGGGTTTCAGGTATTTGGCAGGTACTAGTGGATAGGGAGGATGGGGAGGATTAACCGACCAAAAAAGGGCAAATGGCTTATCCTTGTTTCTATTTTCATCGTTTTTGATGTAGTCAATGATCACTTCTGCTTCATGTTTTGCTGACCACTCCTGCACTTCTTTAAGTTCATCTTTCGGGGCATTATTGACCCAATAGTGAGGCGAATGGTGTTGGTCAAAAGTGCCATAGGAATACCAGAAGTTAAACCCATGCCGATCCTCTGGGGGTGTATATGCATCCCAAATAACAGAATCTATTCCCGGGATTGGGGCTGGAGAAGTCAGGTGCAACTTCCCCACATAGCCTGCATCATACCCATTCCTTCTCAATATATCGGAAAAACTTACATCTTCCTTTTGCCAAGAATTATTGTACCGGTACCGAGCTGAGTTGCAATTACTCAATACTGAATTATGGTAGGGTAATTTGCCGGTCATCAACATGGCCCTATAAGGACTGCAAAGAGGAATATTGCTGATGGCATTATTAATAACCATTCCTTCTTTGGCCAACTGGTCCATATAAGGGGTGTGTACAGGGTCTTCGTTGTTAACCCCTATGGCGGCATTCCTAAGCTGGTCAGGAAAAATAAAAAGTAGATTGGGGCGCTTTCCGGCCTCATCCTCCTGTGCATGGCAGGAGAAACATACGATCAGCACAATCCCAGCTAGCAGCTGAAAGACAGGTTTACTCCTCGGCTTCATCTTATCGGCTGGTTGTTAGTTTTGATAACCTATCCAATGCTTCGATGTAATAATAATCTGCATAGATCAACGCTACATCTATCTCATGTCCCAAAGGTTTGGCCCCAGTTGAGTGCAATAAAAAGGAATCGGATTTTCCATTTCCCGAGTATTTCTCCGAACTCAGGGATTGTAGCATGGCAACTGCTGCCTCCATGTATTTTTGTTGTACATTCTGGTCATCTACCAATGTGCTCAGCTCTATTAGCCCAGAAGCTACAATAGCTGCTGCAGAGGCATCTCGCTCCTGCTGTGGCAAGTTGGGCGCATCAAAATCCCAATAAGGTACCATGTCATCAGGTAGCAGGGACAAGTACTTATCTGTGATCTTTATCGCAAAATCCAAAAATTGTTTATCTCCTGTCTCTCTATACACCATGCTGTAACCATAAATCCCCCATGCCAAGCCTCTGGCCCACCTGCTATCATCTCCATAGCCTTGCTTGGTATGTCTGTGGAGCACTTCACCAGTCAGGGAGTCATATTCCAAAACATGCCAAGATGTATAGTCTTCCCTAAAGTGGTTTTTCATGGTGGTCTCTGCATGATTGACCGCTATTTCATAAAACCTAGCATCCCCACCATGTTTTGCTGCCCAAAACAACAGCTCCAAATTAAGCATATTATCTATTATGGTAATATGTTGTTTCCACCGCGGATGCATTTCATTTGACCATGATTTAATCGTCCCCACTTCGGGATTATACCTACTGGCCAATGAAGCTGCCGAAGTCAGTAAGATGTCCTTGTATTCCTTCTTGCCTCCTAGTTCATACCCATTTCCATACGCAGGAAACATCATAAACCCAATATCATGGTGCGCTGTGATCGTTTTGAATGATTCGAATACCTCCGTCCTCTTTATCGCTTCATTTTTCCACTTTTCTTTTCCACTCAGATCATACATGTACCAAAGAATACCTGGATAAAACCCTGATGTCCATACCAATCTACCATTGGGCACTTGCTTCCACTCCTGCTGGTCTGTTTCTATTAACCTAGGATGTTTGGATAGATCTGTTACTTTTTGGATGGTTTTCTCCAATTGCATTTCACACACCTTCACGGCTTCAGCTATATCAAACGCTTCATTTGGACTGTTATCACTTATATTGTGACTATTCTTTTCCTCCTTTGATGGAGAGCTGCAGCTGATCGATGCCACCGTACATGCCACTAAAAGTAGCTGAAGAATGTCTCTATTTTTGATGGGTTGATTCATTATTTTCTTTAATAGGTTCACTTTTATTATTATATCCTATTGCCGGCATTCCAAGCCGTCCTACCTCCTTCACTTTTACTTCTGAAATAGGGGAAGAAATTGGAAGAGGAAACCATTTCCCCTTCCTTCAACCCGAAATATGCATTAGCCTATCTACGCCACGGCGCACAGGTGTTGCGACCTGAAACTGCTTCAAAATCAGCCGTTTCACTTTAGTTTTCGGCATAACCGTAGCGGTGCTACGCTAATGCCTCCAAACTAACTGATTTTCTTGCAATTTCAGCTCTCACTACGATTCCTAACGCATAGTCCGGGTTCAACCCGAAATATGCATTAGGCTGTCTACGCCACGGCACACAGGCATTGCGACCTGATCCGCTGTGGCGGACAAAAATCGGGTTCAACTTCCCTCAGGTTAGAAGTGCACAGATTACCATTACCTAACGGGTGACAACATAAACTTTTAGTCAATTAAATTGACTTTAATTCAATATGTAGACAATTGTCATTTATTACCCCAGGAATGGCTCCGTGCTTACTCATCGAGTTGAGGTGCCACAGTGATTTCTGCTTCAGGGATTTTGGCGAAGTAGTTTGCTGGACTAGTATCACCGGTAACAGGACCTACCAGCTCTTCAGAGGAGCGGTTTGCAAGTGCATCAGCCACTCTTTCCATTCTGGTCAAATCATCCCATCGTTTAAACTCCCCGG
The DNA here is from genome assembly GCF_003260975.1 of Echinicola strongylocentroti. Taxonomy (NCBI): domain Bacteria; kingdom Pseudomonadati; phylum Bacteroidota; class Cytophagia; order Cytophagales; family Cyclobacteriaceae; genus Echinicola; species Echinicola strongylocentroti. Next base: position 232,598 of record NZ_CP030041.1, read on the forward strand.
CCAATTCCCATTTTCTTTCGGTATAGGCCATTTCGGCGAGGTCACCGGTAGTAATATCCACTGTAGCATTGGCTTCGTCCACAGGAAGCTCATTAGCTCTTCTTCTTACCATGTTCAATGCTTCCCAAGCGGCAGGGCTACTGCCTCCTGAGCGGCCTTCTGCCTCTGCATATAAGAGTAGGAGGTCCGCATAGCGCATACAGTAGGTGGTCATCATAGTTACGGAGTTATTCGTGGCTATCTCATCCTGATAGCCTGTGACCTTGAGGAACATAGGATGTCTTTCGTCTGTAAAATCTTCCCAATAAATGGTTTCTCCATTAAACTCAACTTCTGTCCTATAGGTATTTTCCTTTCTAGGTCCTTCCGGAAAATCATTGAAAAAGGCTATCTCTGCAAAGATCTCCGCCCAGCCTTGGACATCACCCGGATACCCCGGCCGGCCGGTATGCCGATTGGAATAAGGGCCCTGATTGATGTTGGCGGCATGGCCTAGTCCAAACACAATTTCCGTATTGAACCTGTTTTCGTCTTGGATCGACCATAATGTCCCCATATCTGGCACCAGGGCAAACCCATGTCCTTCGGCATTATCGATGACCTGCTTGGCGCTGCTGGCGGCCATGGCGTATTTTGAAGAATCCTTCAATGGCCATCCCGCCCAGTGCATGTACAGCTTGGCCAAGAATGCCCTAGCGGACCCACTGTTAGGTCGAATGGCTGCCGGCACGCCTGGGTAGATAGCTGGCAACATACTTTCTGCCATTAGGAAATCACTTTCGATCTGTTCATAGATAGTCTGAAGATCAGTCCTTTCCATGTCCACACTTCCAGTAATGTCAGTAGTGATGACCAATGGCACTTCTCCAAATGTCCGTACCAAATGGAAATAGGAAAACGCCCGCAGAAAATAGGCCTCTCCTATCAAGGCGTCTATGCTTGCTTGATCTCCTGAACTGATGTTTTCAGCATTGGCAATAATGTTATTGGCCTCTTTGATGGTGGCATAGGGCAAATTATAACCAAGCTCCACACCACTGGTCAAGGAGCTCATTTCCATTTTGTCGGCATCTCTAAAACCCTGCTTGTTCTTTCCACTGTGTGTGGTGACATCATCCCCTCCGTAAGACCTCATCCAAGTATGGGCCCACTGCATACTAGCCGTGAATTTCCTGTACATTCCCACCACGGCCGCTTCCAATGCTTCCTCAGAGTTTAATGAGGATGGATCCAGTCTTGCTTCCGATGGATCTTCTTCCAAAGTACATGCTGGAATCATCACGATACTTGCGAAAAGTACCAAGAGTGCGGAAAATTTGATCTTTATATTTATCATGATTCAATGCGTTTATTTAAAATCCAATATTTACACCAAAAGTATAGGTCCTCGAGTTGGGATTAGCGCCATAATCAATGGATGACGCAGCGCCATTTCCGGCTCCAAGGGAACTCGCTTCGGGGTCAAATCCTGTGTAAGAAGTCAACGTGAAGAGGTTCTGGGCACTGGCATAGACCCTAAAACTACTGAAGGGGCCTTTATCACCAAGGTTATACCCCAATGCCAAGTTACTTAACCGAACAAAGTCACCTTTTTCTACAAACCTTGTTGAGTTGATAAACAAGTCTCCAGATGCAGGTATTTCTGTTTGATTTTCGGGTGTCCAGTGATTCCGATATTCCCCGTAAGTGGGCAATGATTGCACTCCTCCAGCCATGGATATTTTTGCCCTGGTAAAGTTCATCACATCAAATCCATGCACTCCTCTGATCAAGAAATTTAAGTCGAAATTACCCCACGTCATCGTATTATTGATAGCCCACGTATGCTCAGGTGTGCCGTTGCCAATGACATCCAAGGCCACATCACCGTCACTATCAGTGAGGTATTTTGCACTACCTGGAGTACCTCCCGTTTCACCTGTTTTATAGGTTCCCATAAATGTTGCTCCATAAAATTGTCCCATTGGCATGCCTTCTTTTAGCAGGACATAAGCACCAGTGGAGTTGGCCACCCCTCCTACAGGGCTGATCAAGATCTCATTTTGACCTTCAGTCAAACTTTTGACTTCATTTTGGTTATAAGAATAATTCGCATTGACATCCCATTGAAAACTGTTGTTATTGATCAGGTGCGTCTGGAGGCTCATTTCCCATCCACTATTGGAGACTTCCCCGACATTACGGGTGACTGCACCACCTCCCACAAAATAAGGTAATGGTACATTGAGCAATAGATCGACCGTATTCTTCCAATACTTGTTGATACTAAGATTGAACTTTCCGTACAAGAATGTCAGGTCAGCACCGATATTGGTTTGCTTGGTTGTTTCCCAAGTGAGATCAGGATTGGCAATATCTCCCAAAATCAATCCCCTAGCTTCGGTAGTGCCATTGATTGGATAGTCTTGTCCTGTCTGTAACGTATTATAGGTAGAATAGGGAGTAATGGCCTGGTTGCCTGTTTCTCCATATCCGGCCCTTAGTTTCAGGGTTTCGATCACGTCCCCCATGACATTTTCAAATTGATAAGCTGCGGATGCAGATGGAAATACCCCTACTTGGTTTTCTGGTCTAAAACGTGATGAAATATCCGTTCTTAGTGTAGCGGTCAAGAACAATTTCCTATCAAAATTATACTCCCCTCTCCCCATATAAGAAACTATTTTACTTTTGCTCAGGGAGGCATTTACTGAGGGAGTTGTTCCCAAGTTCAGCGAGTAAAAATTGGCTGGGATGGTATACTGTCCAGAGCCAGCCGAAAAACCTTTATTGACAAACTGCTGAATTTCAAATAAACCGGTTACTTTAAGGTGATGAAGGTCGTTAAAACTTCTATCCCAAGTAAGGATATTGCTGTTTTGGAGTGTCGTGGACTGGCTGGTGGCCCCTGATCCTACTGGATCGCTCAATACGGTACCTGCAGGAATTCCCCTGTAGGATTCATTTAACACATTCCGATGAATCAATCCACCAATAACGGTCAATTTTAAGTGGTCTGTAAAATCATAGCTCACATTAAAATTGGAGTTTATGATGCCCGTGGTAGCATTGAGTTCTGACTCTAACCTTTCCGCTACCGGATTGATCAACCCGGAGCCATTGGAAGAAAGGAGGTTATAATTTCCGTTTTCATCCATGATGGGCAATGTAGGATCCCATCCCAAAACGGCAATAATCCCTGCTCTGGTATCTGATGAGGATGAACTACCACCGGAAACCAAGTTTAGGGTCTTTTCGCTGCTACCATACATATTAAGCTGAACAGATAGCTTATCTGTTATATCTGAATCGATATTGGCCCTTAAAGAGTAGCGTTTATAATCTGAGTTTAGCGCTATTCCGGACTGGTCCAAGACATTTCCTGAAATGAAGTAACCTACATTGTCACTTTTTCCACTGACAGACAACTGTACATTATTGGCATAGCCATTTTGAAAATACTCATCTTGATAATCAGTCCCCCCATCTATCACCGGCAAATCGAACATGTTACCAAATTCTTGTGGTGACAATACATCGATGCGATTGGTAACGGATGATATAGAAGTAAAGGCACTAAGACTGACGTTGGCTTTGCCGCTTCCTCTTTTGGTCGTCACCAAAATCACTCCATTGGCTCCTCTTGAGCCATATATCGCTGTAGCTGAAGCATCTTTGAGAACTTCCATGGATTCCACGTCATTGGTATTGATCGATCTTAGGTCGGCTCCGATGACACCGTCGATGACCACCAGTGGTTGGTTGTTGCCATTGATTGAGTTGGCACCGCGAATTCTGATCTGAACATCCGCCCCGGGCACACCGGAACTTTTGAGTACCTGTACACCAGCTGCCCTACCCTGCAAGGCATCTTCTACTCTGGTGACCGGTTGCTTCTCAAAGTCCTTGGCGGACACACTGGACACCGCTCCAGTAAGGTCGCTTTTTTTGGTAGTGCCATATCCTATTACCACCTGCTCTTCAATCGAGAAAATATCTTCTTCCAAAACGACCTCGATCTTTGCAGCATTGGAGATATCTACCTCTTGGGTTTTCATACCAATAAAAGAAACGATCAATGTACTCGCATCATCCGGAACGTTGCTGATCGCAAAATTTCCGTCCATATCAGTAACCACTCCGATACTGGTTCCTTTTACTAAAACGGCCACACCTACTAGCGGCGCACCTTGTTCATCCCTTACATTACCTGTCACTTCCTTGGCGACCATGTAAGTACCTTTTTCTGATAACGTCGAACCAGCCAAAGCTTGTGGGTGAAAAGCAATGCATAAGTTCAACATCGCACTTAGCCCTATATAATACCAGGGCTTGGCGTTGTTTAATATTTTTAGAATTCTTGCCATAAGACGTTGTTTAGATTGGTTAACTATGACAAATCTTGGTAATTGGCCTTAATAACCAAGGGGGATAATTGCTCATTTTGGAGGGACAAATCGGTCAAAACAGGCCTGTATCGTCAAATTGGCCTTTATCCCTATTTTACTTATTGATTAATTGTTCATTAAGTCTATAAAAAGAAACCATTAAGCCCAGGATAAAAGATAAGAGAGAACTGATGGGGCACATACAAAAAGCCGGTACCTATGGCACCGGCTTTGTAAGTATAAATTCCCCAGCCTTTGTCCTATTCCTTCAGCATTAGTTGGGTCGAAGAGTCTCCGAATTGGTCAGTGACCATAAGTACGTATACTCCTTTTTTTAGGTGTGAGAAAGAAAGTTACTATCCTCATTGTTTCAAACCACCTGCTTTTTCATTTTGATGATCAAGGCCGTTACGGTAGACAGAGGGGAGGCAATTAAACAGTGCTTTAAAGGAATCCCTAAAGTATTTTTTATCATTAAATCCCAACTCAAATGATATCTCCGATATGGTCATATCTGACTGTTTTAGCAATTGGGCGGCGCGTTTTAGTTTTATAGTACGGATAAATTCGGAGATAGACTGATCCGTAAGGTCCTTTAATTTCCTGTATACTACCGATCTGCTCATAGCCATTTCGGAAACCAAAAAAGCCGCATTGAATGCTTCGTTTTTCAGGTGCTTTTCCACGATGGTAATGGCCTTGTCCAAAAACTCTTCGTCCGCTGAACTCACAGTGACCTCTTTGGGCTGAAGAATAATGTCCTTCTTGAATTTTTCTATCAGCAACCTCCTGGAAGTAATCAAATGATCAATCCTTATACATAAAATTTCTGCATCAAAGGGCTTGGTAATATAAGCATCTGCTCCTTTTTTGTACCCTGATTTTTGAAAGTCTTCTGAGGTTTTGGCTGTCAGCAACACGATGGGGATATGGGAAGTCCTGATATTTGATTTTAGAAGGTCACATAACTCCATTCCATCCATCCTGGGCATCATTACATCACTCAAGATCAAATCGACAGGGCGGGACAAGGCAATCTTCAATCCGGTTTGACCATTGCTTGCTTCATATACATTGTATTTTTCATGAAGAATGCTGCAAAGGTGCGCTCTCAGTTCTCCATTATCTTCCGTTACCAAGATAGATGGTTTATGGGGGTCGCTGTTTGGTGACTCCGTTAGACCTTCTTCCTCCTCCAGCAATTCATTCTTTCGGATCACTGTACTATCCATACCCAACATCACTTCTTGTTCCTCTTCTTTGACCAGTTGATCAGCCCGAATATGTGCATTGCCTAGCGGGAGCTTTACTGTAAATGTGGTTCCTTTACCTTCTTCACTCTCTACTTCCACAGTACCTTGATGAAGCGCTATGATGCTTTTGCTAAGTGCCAAACCTATACCAGACCCCGTTCTTTCACCCTGCTGATAAAACCTATCGAAAACGTAGGGCAGGCTTTCTTTGGAGATCCCTTTTCCATTGTCAGCTATGGTTATCACCGCATACCCTTCTTCTTTTTCCTTTTTCCTGGCCTTGGCAATGGACAGGGAAATATGGCCATGATTTGGTGTATACTTGAAGGCATTTGACAGCAAGTTAAAGAGGACTTTCTGAAGCTTCATTCTGTCATACCAAAGCTCCATAAATTCAATTTCCGAATCAAAATCCATTTGGATATTTTTAATATTGGCTATTTCTTCAAAAGCCAATTTGACCTCTTTTACCAGGGCGACGAGGTCATGTTTATTCGCCTGTAATTGTAGTTTCCCTGCTTCATTTTTCCTAAAATCCAGTAGCTCATTGATCAGCTGCATCAGGACACTTGCATTTCTGAACATTACTTTATGTTGCTGCTGAATAAATGCATCTCCTTTGTTTCCTTGCATCATCCGTTGCAACGGCCCCACAATCAGGGTCAGGGGAGTCCTAAAATCATGTGAGATATTGGTAAATAGCTGCAATTTCAACCTATTTACCTCTTCGATGCGTTCTTTGGCCAACCTCTCTTCCCTCAGTTCATTCTTTTCTCTACTTCTGATCAACCAATAACGCCTTCCCTGATGGGTAATCAATAGTACTATCAAAACATACAAACTATAGGCCCACCATGTTGCCCATGGTGCTGGCTGAATGGAAATAGGCAATACAGCTCCTTTTTCGTTCCACAACCCATCATTGTTGGAGGCCTTGACCTTAAACACATAGTCTCCGGCATCCAAGTTAGTGTAAGTAGCAGAGTGCTTATTTCCTATATAGTTCCATTCCTTATCAAAACCTTCCAGCATATAGGCGTATTGGTTTTTGTCAGGCTGAGAATAACTTAAAGCCACAAAGTCGATATTGATCACATCTTGGTCATAGTTCAGATCGATTCCTGATACGTCTTCAGTAATATTCAGAAAGGGTTTATTGTGCACGTCAATGCCTGTAATGGCTATTGGGGGGATAAAGGTATTTTCCTGAATAGCTGCAGGGTCAAAAAGATTTAACCCATTGGCTCCTCCAAAAAGCAGCTCACCCTTCGCATTCTTTAGAACGGCTCCATAGTTAAACTCATTGCTTTGTAGTCCATCCGAATCCTCGAAATTCTTGATCGTTTCCGTATAGGTGTTCATCCTTGAAAGCCCCCTATTGGTACTAAACCATAAGTTATTCCTATCGTCAGGTAAAATCCCGTATATAATGGCACTTGGCAACCCTTCATTGACACCATACTGAACGCTGGATTTTTTATCTTGATCATAACAAAAAACTCCCTCTCCCTCCGTTCCGACCCATAATTTATTCTCCTCATCCAAAAATAGCGATAGCACCCATTTCCTTTCAACTTCATGACGTTGGCTGGAATATTCAACTTGCTCCACCTCTTTTGTTTTGGTGTTGATTTTAGCAATGCCTTTATCTCCTCCTACTATGATATAATCCCCATTGTCGGATGATATAATGGTGAATATTATTTTACTGATTTGCCCATTAGGGTCGGGAAAACGCCGGACCACCCCATCCTTAGCATCCAAAACATTGAGTCCTCCGCCTGAAGTACCGATCCAAATTTTAGCTTTGCTATCTTCATGAAGTGCTATCACCCTATTATCCGCTAACCCACTATCGCGTCCAGGAATATGTTGATAATGCTCAAATTTGAAAGGTTTATTTTTCGGATTAAGGTAATTTAGCCCTCCTTCATGGGTGCCAATCCAGAACCCTCCTCTATAATCCTGAATGATCGCCTTCACATTGTTGTTGCTCAGGCTATGCGGGTCACTTTTATCATGGGTAAAATAGGTGAATTTACCCGTTTGTTGATCATAGAAGTTGATGCCACCACCTTCTGTTCCCACCCACAAGTTGCCTTGTTTATCCTCTACGATAGAGCTGACTACTTTATAATTGAGCTTTGTATTATTGGTCCCTGCGGTAAAATGCTTAAACAAATCAAAACTCCGGTCATAATGATTAACCCCTCCGGCATAGGTCCCTATCCATATATCCCCTTTGCTGTCCTCACAAATATCGTAGACTGAATTTTGGCTTAAGCTATTGGGATTGTTTTCATCATGCACCAAGTGCGTCATTTTAGTAAGTGATCTATCCAATTGATAAAGTCCCTTGTAGGTGCCTATCCACAAATTACCCATATGATCTTCTTTGATGGCCCTTACCTCACTTGATATGGATTGGTTGCCCACCTTGAACGCTTTGAATCCGCCTTCCTCCTCATCTAACTTGGCAAGTCCACTTCGAATCCCCAACCAAATCCGCCCATTACTATCCTCATAAATAGTACTCAGCTGATTTTCATTTTGCTCCCTAGCCAAACCCGTTGGGTAATCATACTCTTGTAAAGCCTCATTTACTGGGTCATATAAAAAAATATGGTGAACAGTTTTGATCCATAGCTGACCGTCCTGTGACTTAAAGATAGACCTGATGATAGCGCTTCCCAGCTGTTCTTTTATTTTCCTGTTGGAGGAAATATCTACGTAACTTCCTGATGCTATATCAAATTTTGCAAGCCCATAATTTGTCCCCACCCATAAGCGTTCCTGGTCAACAGGGAGGATATTGGACACATTATAATCACTGGTGTTTTTCCTTGGAATATGAGGAACGATCCTTTCAAAGGCCTTCTCTTCAGGAATAAACTTGTTCAATCCATTCTGGGTACCTACCCATAAGGTACCTAAGCTGTCCTGAAAGAGAGATTTTATAATTCCACTGCTGAGACTATGCTCGTCCTCATGGTCATATCGATAGGTCAAAAACTGATCACCATCGTATTTATTTAACCCATCTCTGGTGCCAAACCACAAAAAGCCCTTATCGTCCTGTAAAACACATAACACAGAACTTTGGGACAGCCCTTCTTTGAGCGAAATATTCTTGAATTTGACCGTATTGGAATTCTTAGGAATTGATTGGGTGAATCCTTCATTTGATACCTGCACCAACAACAAAAACAATATGAAAGATCTGAAAACCATTTAGAAACCTGCTAACCTTTAAATTATTATTATTTGAAAGTTAAAAAACTCACAAATTAATAACAAGATATCTATTGAAAGTAGCAAAAGATAGTTGAGGTCTTTTGATAATACGCTTTGTTGCCAGTAGGTTTTATTTCTCACGGAATGCACAGAAAACCCAGAATGAAACAACGCTTTTCTGAGATTTTCGTGGTTTCTGTGAGGACCTATTTCATATCTCTGTGATTACTGGTATCATTGCGGATATACATATAAGGTCTTTGCAGGGATTCTAATTGTTTCAATGGATTTTTGGAAGTGTAAGAGGTCAATTTATTATCGTTAAGATGATATAAACCTAAACTTCAAATATTTTATTTTCTCTCCTTTGGCGCTGAACATGGCTTCGTAGCGGGTTTTGATGCCATGGTGATCGTCCCGGAATTCCGATGCGTAAAAATCATGCGTAAAGACCAAGTCACAGATATCATCCCGGCTTTGGAGCAATTCGACAGTATATTCAAACAAAGCGGTATTATCCGTCTTAAAATGAATCCAGCCATCCTTCTGGAGCATTGGTTTGTACATTTCCAAAAATCTAGGAGATGTCAACCGCTTTTTCTCATCACCGTCGCGAGGGCGGGGATCAGGAAAAGTGATCCACAGTTCACTGATTTCTTTTTCTGCAAAAAAACGGTCCAGCAGTTCAATTTGCGTGCGCAAAAAAGCCACATTCTCTAGCCCCTCTTGGATGGCTATCGTGCTGCCTTTCCAGATTCTGGCACCTTTTATGTCCACCCCGATGAAGTTCTGCTCAGGATACTCCCTCGCCAGTCCTACGGTAAACTCCCCTCTGCCACAGGCCAATTCAACCACTATCGGCTGTTCATTCTTAAATTGATCTGTTCTCCAATTTCCCTTTATGTGTTCAAAAATTTCCTTACCTTCCTGAACAACATTGCGGTTTTCTTCGTTGGCCTTAAATCTCGCCAGCTTATTTCTGCCCATTTTATAAGTTTTCGATTTCAGCGACCACAAAGGTACTGCCTCCGATAAAAATAAGGTCGTTTTTTGATGCTTTTTTTCGGGTCTCGGTCAAGGCTTCATTGACATTCCGGATGACTTCACCTTCGATGCCCTGTGCAGCGGCTTTTTCCTTAAGCTGATCAGCAGGTAGTGCCCTTGGAATATTCGCCTCACAAAAAATGTATTTTGCCTCCTTTGGCAAAAGGCTGAGCACCTTGCTCAGGTCCTTATCGTTGACCATCCCAAGGATAATATAGAGTTGATCATAGGCCATGGCTTGGAGCTGCTCCATCAGCAGACCAATACCGTCTTCGTTATGGCCAGTATCACAATAGACCAATGGCCTCTCATCTAATTTTTGGAACCTCCCCTTCAACCCGGAAATCTCCGCTGCATGTGCCAATCCAGACTGTATGGTTTCCGGTCTGATCACCAGCCCTTTTTCCTTTAATACTTCCAACACCATAAGGACTCCAGGGAGATTCTTTTCTTGATACTTCCCGAAAAGGTCTAATGAGTATATTGATTCGATATTGTTTTTAAAAACCTGATAATCACAGTTTTTATATTCCTTATTTAAACCAATTTGATGCACTTTGAAAAATTGATCTGCAAAGAAAACAGGTGATGACTTTTCCATTGCCTTGGCCTTAAAAACCTCAAGAGTCTCTGGCTGGTTTTGGCTGATCACTACTGGAACTTTTTCCTTTATAATGCCCGCTTTTTCTCCTGCTATTTCACCCAAGGTATTTCCCAAAAACTGGGTATGGTCCAGTCCAATATTGGTGATCAGACATACTTCAGGAATTATCACATTGGTACTGTCCAATCTTCCTCCCATCCCCACTTCTACCACAGCAAAATCTACCTCCCCCGCTGCAAAATGCGCAAAAGCAAGTCCTACCGTCATTTCAAAGAAACTGGGCTTTAGGCTATCGAGAAAATCCCGGTGTTGGGCTACAAAATCAACCACTTTCTCTTGTGGTATCTCTTGGCCATTTATCTTTATTCTTTCGGTAAAGGACTTTAAGTGCGGGGAAGTGTACAGCCCTACCTTATAGCCAGCTTCTTGGAGCACGGCAGCGATCATATGGGAAGAACTGCCCTTGCCATTAGTCCCCGCAACATGGATCGATTTGAATTTTCTTTGAGGTTGCCCGAGGTGCTCGCAGAGCTGAAGGGTATTGCTAAGGTCTTTCTTAAATGCCGCTGCGCCAATGCGCTGGAACATCGGCAATGCATTGAACAAGTAGTCCAACGTCTCTTGGTACGTCATCTTATGATTAGTCTACTTTGATGATGAAGGTGATTTTTCCTTCGGAATAGTCGGCCGCAGGATTTCCGCCTTTTCGCTTAAAAGTAAGCCCATTGACTACTCCACGGTAATAGGAAAGCACTTCATTGGTCACATTATAAGTTTGTGGAATGGCCCTGACCACCTTACCATTATCATCCACGGTGATCTTAAAAACGATTTTGCCATTTCTATTGGAAATCCTGTCCTGGATATTGGGTTTGCTAGCAAAATCCCATCCGGCGAGATCCAAGTTATACCCTGCGCCATTTCCGGCATTGCCTTGTCCAGACTGCATCAATGACCTCCCATCAATGGTACCTTCAGGATTACCTTGGTCGCCTTTCTGCGTAGATGTTCCCTCATTACTGCCCGCTGAAGATTGACTACTCGTCCCCGTATTGCCCCCAGCACCAAAAATAGCCCGTTGGTCAATTTTGGGCTTTTCTTCCACCTTCTCTTCTACTTTCTTTTCCTCCTTTTCAGCAGGTTTGGTCACCGGATTGGCTTCCTCTTTGGGCTGCTCAGGCTCTTTTACGGCTTCCTTACTTTTCTCACTGCCTTCCAGTGGACTGGCCACATTCGATTGTGTCTCAAAACTGCTTTTGGATTCTGTGGGTTGTGGTTGCGCCTCAGGTTGGGCTACAGGTTGTACTTCCTGCTGGACAGGATCCGGAGACTCCACGGGGGTACCAGGAGCAGGTGATTCGTTATTGATCTGTTCACTTTCGGAGGGAGGGGTTTCTGTTTGTTCACTACCGCTTCCCACATCTGTAAAACCGAGGTTTAGCTCTAGGCCAAACTGTGCCATCGGCGGCACAGGAGGTCTCCATACCACAATAAAATAGATCCCCACCAATACCAACACATTTACAATGATGGTAATGATGGTTGCTTTCTTTCTACTATCCAGCTCCGTACTATGTGCGGTTCCTTCCACTCTTAACTCCTGCTTTATGTTTTTTCCTTGTTATTACTTCCTTCTACCATTTCACTACCTGATAATCAACCTGGTCTTTTCACCTTTCGTATTGATTTTTGGCTTTATAATTACTACTTAAATGGCTTTGTGGCGATGGACACATTGGCTTCGAGCTTGGCGGCAATACCGCCAATTTCTACCAAGTATTCCACCGGTACTTCCTTGTCGATATGGAGCACCACCTGTCCATCCTTACCTTTTAGTAACGTTGTCAGCTCTTTTTTGATTCCCTCCCGCTCCACGATCTTATCATTCACGGAATATTTCAGGTCTTTGGTCACTGTTACTGTCACTTCTTGCATCACGATGTCAGCGGTTTCGCTGCTGGGCAAGTTTACCGGTAATCCAGAAGGCGTGATGAAGGAAGAGGTCAGCATAAAAAAAATCAACAACAGGAATATAATATCTGTCATCGATGACATGCTGAATGCCGCTTCTACTTTATGTTTTGATTGTAGTGCCATATGCTTGTTTCTTGTAAAAAAGACCCACTGCTCACTGTTAAATGACCGCTGTAGTCCTTATTTTTTGTCCTGTAGCAGATCCATAAACTCCACAGTGGTATACTCCATATTGTGGATCAGCTTGGATACGCGGGCCACGAGGTAATTATATCCCAAGTAAGCGATAATCCCCACCACAAGTCCAGAAGCCGTAGTAATCATTGCTTCATAAATCCCTGTGGACAGCAATTTTGGTGAAACCATTCCTTCTTCTTGGGCCACACCAATAAACGCCCGGATCATCCCTGCCACAGTACCCAAAAACCCAATCATGGGCGCTGCACCAGAAACGGTCGCCAATAGGCTCAGGTTTTTTTCCAGTTTGTAGATTTCTATTTTACCTACATTTTCGATCGCCACTTCAATGTTTTTTAATGGGCTACCGATTCTTTCCAGCCCTTTTGAGATCATATTTGCCACAGGGGTATCCTCCTCTTGACATATCATTTTGGCACCGCCAATATCCCCTGTCTGCACCATCATTTTCACTTGGTCCATCATGCCCTTTGGCGTTTGGGCTGCTTTTTTCAAGGTAATGATGCGTTCCACGAAAATATAAATCGCCAAAATGAACAGCGCATAAAGCGGGATCATCATGTATCCACCCTTGATCAATAGATCAAAAAGCCCAATGCTTTGGGTGGTATTTTCAATGGCAGTAAGCGAATCGGCAACCGCTTGGTTATCAGTTGATAAAGTCTGTAGTAAGATCATATTAAAATTTAAAAACCCATAAAGTTTCTTCGAAATTCTCCTGTTCTTGATCGATCATCACCAATGCATCATCTACATTATCAAAATCTGCAATGGCCAATTTATAGAACGACGATCCATGACCAGGTAGTACAATGTAGGTGCTATATCCTTTTTTTATTAAACGATCAGAAAAGTCCTTGGCCAAGTCACCATCAATAAAGGCACCTACTGTCACCAAATATCTTGGCGCACTACCTTTCTCACTAATTTCAGTAAGCGATGGTGCGGCAGGTTCTTCAGCCACTGGCGGCGCAGGAGCTTCTTCTACCACTGGAGCTGGTTCCTCTTCTGCTGGCTCCACGGTGACTTTTTCAGGAATTTCGGGACTAACAGGAGTGCGTAACACAAAGTGATAAACGCCAAATCCAATTAACCCCAATAACAATAGCACAAGAATAATCCATCCGGCTTTGTTGTTCTTTTCCTCCTTTTCATCATCATCAGGAGGAACAGGAGCAGCCGGTGCCGCCTCAGGAATCGGAGCTGTAGCCACTTTCGTAGAGGCCTCTTTTTCTTCCTTTTCCTGTTTTCTAGAAGTGGCTTTAGGGGTTTTCTTTTCTCCACCGGTAGGCACAGGCACTACGGCAGGCGTTGGATCAGACTTGTCTTCCTCACTGGAAATGGGTGTGATTTCGATTTCTGGTAAGCCAAAATCCTTATCCTCGTCTTTTCTTTTCGATTTTTTTCCCTGATCCTTGTCTGTCATTCTTCTGCTTTCTTGGTGGTTTAAATTGCTAAACTAAGATAAAACCCTCAATTACTCAATATGGCACTAATGAATAATTACGCAAAATCATTACATCTCACCAAAACTAAAATTTAAAGGTCACCCCACCAATCCCCTGAATTCCACGGGATTGATAATTCCAAAAACGCTCATTTTTTTGGTTCAACAAATTATTTCCCTGCGCAAACACTGAAAACCTTTCAGTAATCTTATAATCAATTTTTGCATTAAGATCTATAATCGGGCTCAGCGTATCTTCAGCGCCGGTTTCTAGGTTCTTTGCATATATTCCTCCCATCATGTCCAAGCCCGCCTGTATCAACCATTTTTCATCAGGAGTGAACGTATTGTGAACGTTTATTTCCCACTCCGGACGTTGCCAAGGGCTTTCGGCTGCAGCAGGATCTTGGCTATCATCCAAGGTGTAGTGGTAGTAATTGGCTGCTGCTGTAAGTTGGTATTTATCACTTACACTATACCCCAGTGAACCAGTGTAGCTGAGAACAGTGGCGTCATTGTACAATAACTCAAACCGAGTACTATCGGATGCGCCATTTGCGTAGAAATACATGTTGTCATAATCTCCATACGCCACGCCTAGCTTATAAGTAAAGGCATCATTAACACTACCCTTGATGCCTCCTTCTGCCCTAAACTTCTGGACAGTGTTTAAAAGCTGGTCACTAGGACCAAGATAAGGATTTTCCATCGCAAAACCGTAATAAGTATTTCGCTGAACGTCACCGACATACTCTCCATACACTGCAAAAGCTTCATGCACGTAATAGGACGCATCAATTTTTGGGAAAATATGAAAATCACTGCTTTTGTCCGTATACATATCATTTTCACTGACGAAATTCAACCCTGCATTCACCTCAAACATCGTGGTCTTATACCTCACATACGGTGATAGTTTGGCATAATTCCTATTCATATCCGTATAGGTAATATCTGACGGAGAAGTCAAAAATGCGGAAATATCTAATCCAGCACTTAATCCTTCATTAAAATTATAGTAGCCCATACCCGCAAAACTGGCTTCGTGCTCCCGAGCGGAATAATCATCATTAAAGAGGCGCAGTCCTATTTTGGCTTCATAATTAAAGGGATCGTCCTTTTCAATATTCCGAATACCTCCCTGCCCATATATCGTACTGAACAATTGCTGGATGCTGTCCGCCAGCACTTCAGTTCCCGGCGTATAGCCATAAAAATGGTATCGGTCACGGTCATATCCTACCTCACCAAAAATCTCCACAAACTCAGTAAAGTAGCTGGCATTCAGCCGAATATTCGTATGGTCTTCAGCGGAATTCTTCTGATCCACAGGGCCTTCATAAAATCCCTGATGCCGAAGCATCACGCCATAGTTCAGATAGTCACTTTCCAGGTTATTGATATGTAGCTCCGCCAGAGGGGATTGATAGTTCCCATATCCCAGCCTTACCAAACTATGGTACAGCTCAGTGCTGCCAGAAGAAAACTGCTTCTCAAAAGGCTTGACATCCGATTGACTTGGTGGCAGGGTAAAAAAGAAATCCCTCGCATCATACGTAAAGCTGCTGTTGGTCTGCGGCTGTGGCAAAGCTGGCACGCTCTCAAAGTTTCTTGACCTAGTAGGCAAGCTCAGCACCCTGTCTTTTCGGATGACAAACTCTGCATCTGTTACTTGGCCACGCTCATTTCCCTTTTGGTCCTGTGCATGTACATTCATGACCGGAACAAGCAGGGATAAACATATGACTTTTACTATTTTATTCATCATTTCTTTATTCAGTACATCAACAAAGTTTATTGAATATTTTCCAGCTCTGCTTGGGCTTCTGTCAGGACTTGCTCATTTTCTGAGTTCTCTATGACAGATTCTAATGTTGCTTTGGCCTGAAAATTTTCATTGAGCGATTTATAGTTTTTGGCCAACAGCACGAAGCTCCTTCCATACCAATAATCATACACCGCATATTTTTCCGAAAAGCTAAAGATGGTTTCATTGGACTGTGTGAAATTCCCCGCCTGCCTGAACGAGTCGGCAAGGACAAACAGCGCTTCTGCACCTTGGATACTGCCGCTTTCATTGACCAAAGCCATCAGTTCATCCTGTGCATCGGCCGTTTTCCCGGTTTGGAGCAAAGACTTTGCCTTGATGAGCTGGGCATTGGCCTTGGCATCGGCGGTTACATCCCCGAGTTCGATTACCTTATCGGCATAAAAATCTGCCGAATCGTAATTGGCCGTTTCATAATAGGCCATCATCAAGCCCTTATTGGCTTCATATTGCTCTACCCTATCCCTAGCGACTTGAGTACTGGTGATGAAGTACGGAATGGCTTTCTCATAGTTTTTATTCTCAAATTCAATTTCCGCAATCCGCTGTATGGCCTTGGCCCGCTGACTGGAGGCTCCCATCTCTTCCAAGCGATAAAATGTCTGGAGCGCTTGCTCTTTTTGCTGCATCCTCAAATAAGCATCCCCAATGAAATAAGTCGCCTCATGCTTCTGCGCCGCATTGGGATAATTGCTCAGGTAGGATTGGAAGGCCTCGATGGACTGCTGGTATGACTGCCCAAAAAACAGGTTTTTGGCAGCTTCATATTCTACGCTTTGCACACTCTGGTTGCCAGGGTTGGATTGCTTATAATCTGATAGATAATTCGAAAACTCTCCCGATCGCCCTTGCAGTGTTAGCGCCTCTTGGAGGCCTACCAACGCAGCATTGGCATTTTCTGCATTTGGATAGCGGTCCAATATGGTTTTATAGTCATTGATCGTCTGGTCATATTTTTTGAGTGAATAACTCGCTATGGCCCTTCCTTCCAGCGCAAATGGCACAAATGGACTGTTAGGACTTTGGTCGATCAGCTCACTATACCCCTTGCTGGCAGCTGCGTAGCTGGATTCTTCCATATTGATCTGCGCTTTTTGGAAGATGATATCGTCTCTAAAACGACTATTTGGATAGCGGCTGATGGCCCTGTCCAGTTCAGCCACCGCTTCCCTATTTCTGTTTTGGAAGTTCAGTACCACACCTGCCATATAATGAGCATAATCAGCAGAAGGATTACGGTCATTGATAGCAGAACGGAATGTTGCTAATGCCTGATCAAATTTCTTTTGGATATAATAGCAGTCCCCCAAACGGATCAAGGCATCATCGTAATAGCTTTGGACATTGGATACCTTCTTTATTTTGTTGGTATAGGACTTGAATTGGCCTTCTGCTTTGGCGTAATCCTTGGTATTAAAATACGCATAGCCCAAGCCATAATGGCTCTTGATCAATGCAGGATCCAGTGAGGTAAGACGCATGTTCATGATCTGTTCATAGGCAGAAATTGCGCCTTTTAAGTCCTCTTTAGCCGCGTATGACTCCCCTTTTCGGTAAAACGCCTCATGTACGATCTCCTTATCCACTGGATAGGTAATGGATTTATCAAAGTAAGTAATCGCTTGGTTATACTGTTTGTTACGGTAGTAGGTCAATCCCTGATAATAGGTTACTTTTTGGTAAGCGGCCCTGATGGCAGGTGATTTATTGCTCATGCCTTCGATATGCTGGATGGCACGAAGGTAATTATTGGTATTGATCAGTGCGTCGCTTAGCAATGTCTCCACTTCTCCCACATTCTGTCCATTGGGATGGTTGGCCAGGTAACTGTCCATCGCATTGATAGCTTCTTGAAATCCTCCCCGTTCAAGGCTCAGTTTGGCGTAATTGAACAAGGCCTCCTCTTGGATAGCTGGGTCAAAATCACTCTTATAAGCTGCACTGAAGCTGGTCACTGCGTACTGGGGATTGTTTAGCTGTAAGTAAGCATGGCCAAGATAGTAACTGGACACCTGACCCAGCTTATCTTTTTCCAAGGCTACTTGCTTGAAGTAATCGGTAGCCTTTTCATATTGGCGCACCTTAAACTGGGCCACACCAGCCTTGTACATTTGTTCGCGCGTCATATCGGCCTTTCCGGCTTTGGTGGCCGCATCATAGTAAGTGGCGGCATTGGTAAAATCACGCTTCTCAAAATATGCCTCAGCCAGTAGAAGGTATATGCCTTCTTTTTGGTCTAGATTACCTCTGGACTGGGTAATTGGCGTGGCATAGGCGATCAAGTCATCATACTGCTCTTGGCGATAGTAAAGTTCCGAAAGCATGTAGGGAATCTTGGATTGGTATTCAGGATAACGGTCTGCTTGTTTGAAATCAGCAATGGCCTGATCGTTCTTGTTTTGTTGCAATGCCACATAACCACTGTAATAAAACCCGTCACCAGTATATGTGGTCTCCATCTTCTTTACTGGGTCAAAATAACGTCCGGCATTAACATAGTCCTTTAGTTGAAAATAAGCATACCCTGTCTTAAAGTACACTTTTGACCGCTGTTCAAGCGAAACTACATCGACATTCACCAAATTATATGCTTCTATCGATTTCTTATAGTGGCGCTTATCAAAATAATAATCTCCCATCAAAAATGCAGCTTCATTGGATTTGGGATCGTTTGGATAATCCTTGATAATCTTGTTGACCAAGCTTGGTCCATCTGGATTGTCCAATCGTAGCGCTGATACAGCATGGTAAAAGTCCACATCTATTCGCTGTGAAGGGCTCAGTTCGGCTGCTTGTAGTTTTTCGAATTCTAGTTTGGAAGCACTGTATTGATGCTTGTCAAAAAGCTCATAGGCATCATTGATCTGCTTTTCCAGCCCAGTCTGGTAAATGCTCGACTGGCCTTTTGCCTCACAAAAAATACTTGCGGCTATAAACAGTATAAGTAGTTTTCTCATGGTAAAGTTTTGCACCTTAGTGCATCAATTTAAATACGAGTTCTTTAAGGATTTCTGATTCGTTCATTCCGTTGGCATCGATACCCTTCGAACGAAGATCTGCTTCCTTCAAGTATCCGATGTTATCAATAACCTTGCCTAAAGGATAGTTTTTGGAAGCAATCATATATTCTTTCATAAAATAGGGATTGACCTTTAACTTTCCTGCCAGCTCCCGTTCCCCTTGGCTCTTATTGGCATGCACCAATACCAATCTCGAAAAATGCAGATAAAGCAAGGCAATGATCGGTATAAGCGGATTGGATTTTGGGTTTTGGCTAAAATAGTGAATGATCTTATTGGCTTTCAAGACATCTCTAAAACTCAGTGCCTTCGTCAATTCAAAATTGTTATAGTCTTTATTGATCCCAATAAACTGCTGAATGTGGTTGCTGTCGATCTGCACCGGCTCGCTAAAGTTGATAAGCATCTTGTCGATCTCATTGGTCAGCACCTCCAGGTTGTTTCCGATGGACTCTGCCACGATCTGACAGGCTTTTGGCTCGATGGTAAAGCTTTTGCTCTTCAGATAGGTATCTATCCAAGGGCTGAGCTTGTATTCCGGGACTTTTGCGGATTTTACCAATACGGCTTTCTTGTCCAGCTCCTTGGCCAATGCTTTTCGACCGTCCAGCAACTTGTACTTATGCGCAAACACCAAAATGGTACTCGGCAAGGGATTGGAAAGGTAATTGATCAGTAAATTATCACCAGCTTCTTTGCCCAGGTCGGGAAGGTTTTGGGCTTCCTTCACGATGACCACTTGTCGCTCTGCCATCATTGGAAACCGCCGCGCATTGGTCAGCACGGTGTTCATCGTGGCATCCTTACCATACATCATGATCTGGTTAAACCCCTTTTCATGCTCCGGAATGGCGTTTTTCTCAATATAATCAGTAATCTGATCAATGAAATAAGGCTCTTCTCCCTGCAAAAAATAAACAGGAGCATATTTCCCGCTTTTCAACTCCTTGATTACTGCTTCAGGTTGGTTTGGCATATCTCTGTATTTCTACTCAAATATAGAAATTATTGACATCTTAGGAATAATGAAAAGTGATATTCCTTCGATAAAAAGATATGCCATCCCAAAAGTGTAAGACTTATTTAAGGACCATTATAAATAGGCGGTATCCCAACCCGAATTGCCCACCCTCAAATCAGTCAATCCAATCGTACAACCATCTGTATTGATTTTTCGTAAACAAGTTTATCTTTTTTTGAAAATTCTTAAGTCCTTTTTTATGAAAGCAATCATGTCATCCTTTCAAATCACAAAGCGGTTTTTTTCTGTACTAATTTTATTAAGTATCACTGGCTGCTCTTGGTATGTTAACACCCAAATGATCGTCGAACATGATGAAGTAAAGTCAAGTACTCGGGTAAAGAGGGATTTTATATATAAAGATGCCTTGGAAAAAGCATCTCCTCTTTACTATGCCAGGCAAACGATCCTCAAGGAAACCAAAGCACATGAACCTTCCAATTATACCGTTTTTGAAGTTTTAAACCTCCATTCAAATGCCTATTCGGTAGATAAACAAGCCTATCTATTGATCGACTCAGCTGTCTACCCAATCATGATCGAGGCAATGGAATCGGAAAACACTTCCAGTATTGAAGAGGACACAGACGATATTCTGGCAGCAGATTCCACTGAAGTCAGCATTGTAACGGGATATACCCAGCTCAATAGCAGGAAATTCAAACTCACTTATTCCCTTGCCCCATCGATTATCGAACACCTCAAAGAAGCAAGAGACGTTAAATTCAGGTATTATTCCGGCCCTGATATGATCACACTGAAAATGAGCAATGGAGATGTTCGGAAACTAAAAAAGCTCATCACTACTTAAACCCGGAATCAATGCCGTTTAGTTAAGGGTATATCCTCCTTTTCATATACCTAAAAGTCCTTTTATTGATTGACTTTGGCTGGGAAACCTGAACATCTTGGTGGATTTTATCCTTTTCCTTTTTTCCCCCGAAAGCCTTCGGGGCAGGCTATTGATGAAAAAAGAAAGAAAAAAATCTAGGCCGGTGGTATTCCTTTTAAAATGGAACATGGATTTACCCTGCGACCGAGGTCCGTAATAAGGAAGCGATACCTTTTTTGGCTCAGGGGGGCTTATAGTTCTCGCTCAACTTGGTTACTTAAGAAAATATACCACTACATGGAATAATGATGATAATTTATCCATAAGAAACTTATTAATCGGATCTGCCTTGCAGGTATTGGGCGTTAAGAAATTAAAAAGCGGGTGGGCAAAAAGGCAGGCTTGTCTATCTCGCTGCTAGACAGGCCTGCCTGGCTTTAGACAGGAGGAGTTTGCCTGCATAGGGAAGGTTTTAATTTTAGGCCAATAGATGCACAGCGGCGGGGTTTTGGGGTTACTTTTTTGACCTGAAGCAAAAAAGTAACAAAGGTAAAGGGATGAAAACTATCTTGGAATTTAGCAAGAAAAATAATTAAACCAATATTTCCAGATACACACTAACTAAACGACATTGATATTCCGGGTTAAATCACCCCACTTTTCAACAAGCTCACCTAACCTTCCAACTTTTCTACATTAACACCTCCCCTGCTAAACTTATTCAAACAATGGGCTGTTATAAATATTGTTGCTAATTTTGGCCAAAATCAAAAGCATAAAAAGCGTGAGTGATATCAATCAAGGCATTTCGCTGTACAAAGAAGGTAAATTTGAAGAAGCACTGGAGATTTTTAACCAGTTACTGACCAATAGTCCACAGCAACCATTGCTTTTGCTGCATCGGGGACGGATCCTCTCCCGAATGGGCAAATTGGATGCGGCATTGGAAGATTTTGACCTGCTGGTACAAGCTGACAATTATAATGCTGATTTTATCAGTGACCGCGCCGTAGTACTGCACCTGCTAAAACGCAACGAGGAAGCACTTGCTGAACTGGACCGTGCCTTGAACCTAGACCCCAACAATCCCTACCGTTATTCCAGTAGGGCATTTTTGAAAGACCGTATCGGTGACTTGAAAGGAGCCATTGCTGATTACGATAAAGCCATCGAAATGGATCCAGAAGATGCCGTTTCCTATAACAATAGAGGGATCGTAGAAGAAAAACTTGGCTACAAGGAGCGATCAAAAAAGAGCTTCGATAAGGCGGATAACTTGGTGGGCTATCAGCCCAAAGAACAGAAAAGCACCAATCCCCCTAAAGATCCTCCGACACCCAAGCCGGCCGCAGAAACACCCGAACAACTCAAGAACCAACCTGCAAAAGCTTCTAGTGAGCTATCTTTTACCAATTATTGGAAAACGGTGGGTAGAGTGCTCAGTGACAAAAATACACGGGCAGAGTTCTTCACCTTTATCCAATCCAAACTGGGTAAGAAAAAATAAAAGGACATTGACGTCTGAGTAAAGATTTTGCTTCCGAAAGACATTCGCCAACATCCACTCCTAAATCCCCTAAAGGGGACTTTCTGGTCAGCCCTGCAGAATACGGACATAGCCTTCAGGCGAATGCATGTGAGTTGCAGCAAACCTATATCCTTTTGATGTTTATGCTTTTCTCAAATGGCCTAGGGGATTTTAAATCCCCATTATCCCGGTTCGGGATTGCAAATCCCGAACAGCTATGGTAAAGATTTTGCTTCCGAACGGATTATGGATTTAACCCGATTGCCCTGACTTCGTACCTCGTACCTATTACTTCGTACTTCCCCCCTACACCTTCTTGATTACCCAAAGTGGTTTATTGATGAAATAGGACATTTTCTTGGAGAGGTTTTTGGTAAAGAGCTGATCAAACCAGCTTTTTTTCTTGCTCAGGGTCACAAGGATATCTCCCTTGGCAGTCAACAAATAATTTTCCAAGCCTAGCCCCACTTCATCCCGGAATGTTTTCAGCACAAAGCTGGTCTTTTCGTAATGGATAAAAGGCTTTATTTCTTCCACCATCGTTTGGTGAAGGGCTTTGTCTATGGCTTTTGTACGGGTGCTGACGTGAACAATATCAATCTCCGTATCATAAAAGTGGGCCATCTTTACCACTTTCTGAATGGCCAATTTATCCTCTTCCAAATAATCAGAGGCATACACAAATTTACGTGGGGGCTTGAAAAACACTTTCCTCGGCACGATCAATACGTCCCTATCAGCCTCTTCGATCACTTTACTCGACTTGGTGCCTATAAAGTTGGTTTTAATGTCATTGACACCTTCCGTGCCCATAACGATGAGATCCACTTGCTTCTCTTTGGCATACTCCACAATGGTCTTCACTGTTTCCCCTTCTTCCAAAACCGGAATACATGTCCGCAACCCCTTATCTTTGCTTTCCAAAAGCACCTCTGCTACCAAGTTTTCCAATTTACTTCGGACGAATTCCAAAGCATCTCTTTGAGGCTTATTGAACAATTTACCATAATCCTCCATGTCTGGAACATGAAACAAGATCAACTCCGCCCTATATTTTTCACCCAGCTTGGCGGCATATTCCAGTGCATTCAGAGAACATTCCGAAAAATCAGTGGGGCATAAAATCTTAAAAGTACTCATGACAATTCTAATTTTAATTAATAACCTTTTTTCCTGTCGATCCTGTTCACAAGCGGTTGCCCCGTCTCCAAACTGTGATAGTTTTCGATGATTTGCGGAGCAGCCGCTTTTGGATTGGTAATACTTGCTATATGAGGGGTCAGGGTAATATTTTCCTGGTCCCAAAACGGATGGTCTTTAGGCAAGGGCTCTTGTCGAAAGACATCCAACAAGGCTCCACTCAAAAGACCTTCATCAAGTGCCGTAACCAAATCCTCCTCTACTAAATGTTTTCCTCTGGCCACATTGATCAAGTAGCTTCCTTTGGAACATTTTCTGAACAACTCCAGGTTCAGAAAACCTTCTGTATGTGGTGTCAACGGCAATAGACATATCAAAACGTTACATGTTGACAAAAACTCCTCCAATTGGTCTCCGTAATAATAGGGATGTTTAAAATCCGGTTTGGGGCTATTCCCATATCCACAGACCTCTATGCCCATATAGGAGAGCTTATCCAGTACATCTCCCCCGAGCTCTCCTACCCCCAGAACACCTACACTGATTGGAATCTCGGGATTACTCATATCCCATTTATGTGTTTTTTGATTGATCTGGTAGCGCGTTATTTGACGGTGAAAGTTCAGCACCCCCATGATCACATAATTGGTCATCGAGAAGGTAAGTTTGGGATCTACGATCCTGGTAATCGGAATATCCTCTGGGATGGTATCATCACCGAGGATATGGTCCACTCCAGCTCCCATTGAACAAATGAGCTTTAAGTTGGGAAATTGCTTTAGTGAACCTTTGGGGTGCTGCCAAAGCATGGCTGCGGTTACCTTCTCGGGATGTTTGATATCCGGATAGATCTCCAAGGGAATGTCTCCCGCTTTGCTCTTCAAAATCTCCAACCAAGGAGTAATGTCTCTATCAGGTGATATTATGGCTAAACTCATTTATTTTTTGCTTATGTATGCGTTGTTTTTAATATAGAACCTCCAAGGGAGCTTGGCATCCTCCCCAGCATAGTCTACTCCAATCCTAGTGCTTACATTAATTTCAAAATTAACGTTATTCATTTCACATCCAATGCTGATTATACCATTTTTTTGATATAAGATCACATCATTGTGCAAGGTACTGATACCCAATGCCTGTGCAGCCTTTCCTGGACCATTGGTCAGTTGGAGATCAGTGTTTACTTTTCTGCGCTTTTTCATGATGTCCTTTCCTTCCAAGGGCTCTACAGCCCTGATAAGGACAGCTTTGGGAATTCCCTCTACTTGAGTTACGATGTTAAACAGATGATGGATGCCGTAACATAGATAAACGTAACTTCTTCCCCCTTCGCTGAACATTACTTCCGTTCTTCTCGTTATCTTGTTCGGAAACGCATGACATGCCTTGTCTATAGTGCCATCATAGGCTTCTGTTTCGACTATCCGAGCGGTTGTGTATTCGTCATTTATTTGTGTTACGATAATTTTTCCTAAAAGATGCTGCGCTATTTCCGTTACATCATCTTTTAAAAAGAATTCTTTGGGAAGAATATTAACGCCTTTTATAGTCATTTATAGCATATTTTAAATTTAACAACAATAAAACCTCGTATTATTATCATTAAAATTAACGTATTATATCCATGAAGCTTATCGCAACTCCGTTTCTTTTACTTTTGACACTCTTTTCATTTGGAGTGGTCAAAGCGCAACAAATTCAAATGCCCCAGGCAAGCCCTGCTGCTACTATCAGCCAAAAAATCGGCCTCACTGACGTCAAACTGGAATACAGCAGACCTAGCGTCAAAGACCGTAAAATCTTCGGCACCTTGGTTCCTTATGGAGAAGTGTG
Organism: Echinicola strongylocentroti; assembly: GCF_003260975.1. Classification (NCBI taxonomy): domain Bacteria; kingdom Pseudomonadati; phylum Bacteroidota; class Cytophagia; order Cytophagales; family Cyclobacteriaceae; genus Echinicola; species Echinicola strongylocentroti. The sequence goes on from NZ_CP030041.1 coordinate 257,921, forward strand.
GCGGACCGGCGCCAATGCCAGCACCAAAATCACCTTCAGCACACCAGTAAGTGTAGAAGGCCATGATGTACCCGCAGGAACTTATGCACTATATGCTATTCCCAATAAAAAGGAATGGACTTTTGTCCTCTCTGAAAACCTAGAACTATGGGGAGCGATAGGGTATACACCTGATAACGACGTACTTAGATTCACTGTTCCCTCCCAAAAAAGCAAAGAATATTACGAAACCATGGAGCTGAGTTTCAATGACATGACCGATACCGGCGCTACCCTAAACCTCCATTGGGAAAAAACAGGTGTTGGCTTTCGAATAGAAACGGAAGTAGATCAAGTAGTCATGAGTCAGATCCAAGAAATGGTCATTGATACCCAATCAGACAATCCAGGACTATTGTATCAAGCGGCCTCTTATTATTACAACAATGACAAAGACATGGAACAGGCTCATGAATGGATAAAAACATCAGTGGAAGCAGATCCAAAATATTGGACGGTGCACCTCAAAGCCAAAATCGAAGATAAGCTGGGCCTCACTCAAGAAGCCATCCAAAGTGCCGAAATGTCCAAACAGCTGGCCGATGAGGCAAAAAACATGGATTATGTCAACCTCAATGACCGCTTGATAAAGGCACTGCAATAGACCATAAGAAAGACCTAAAAGACCAATGGGGATATTTGCTTATGACCAAATATCCCCACATTTAGTAACCAATTAGCGTATTTTTAGTTACGCCCGCTCTGTAACGTATTTTTTTCAATCCACCTCTCAGCACTTCCAATCAGGTAAGCGGCCTTAAATCTTTGATACTATTTAACCAAACCATATAACAATTCAAATAATATTTAGTTTTTAACCATTTTTCACATGGCTTGGAACATGGTTTGCACGAATTCAACTAAACCAACTTTCTAGAAACCATGAGTAAAAACCACGGCCCACATATCAAAAATGATGAACAATACGAAGCCTTACGTGATAAGGGAATGAGCAAAACCAAAGCAGCTAGAATTGCAAATACGGCTGACTCTGGAGAAAAAGGAGGCCAATCCCCTCCTTATGAAGAATGGACCAAAGACGAGCTCTATGATCAAGCCCAAAAGGTAGGCATAGAAGGCCGAAGTAAAATGGACAAAAAAGCCCTCATAAAGGCATTACGCTCCGATTAAAAGCGATTAAATAGCTATACAAGGCTTGAAAATAGTATAACTAAAAGCAATTATTTTAACCTAAAACCAATTACAAAAATGGCTAACGACTTGAAATTAAAAGGAAATTGGAATGAACTTAAAGGTAAGTTGAAATCCAAATATGGTGAATTGACCGATGATGACCTCACTTATGCTGAGGGACAAGAGGATCAGCTTCTTGGCCGTCTCCAGCAAAAGACCGGTCAATCCATCGATGAGCTAAAACAATTTCTCTTTAGTGAGGATGAAAATGCTAAATAGCAAATAGTCTCGCCGAATAAGCATCGCTTTAGGCAAGACTACCCGCTATAATAAAAAGGCTGTCTTCTATTTGTCATCATGACGGTAGAGACAGCCTTTTTGATTTTATCTACAGTTCTCCATTGAACCCGGAATATGCATTAGCCTATCTACGCCACGGCGCACAGGTGTTGCGACCTTAAACTGCTTCAAAATCAGCCGTTTCACTTTAGTTTTCGGCATAACCGTAGCGGTGCTACGCTAATGCCTCCAAACTAACTGATTTTCTTGCAATTTCAGCTCTCACTACGATTCCTAACGCATAATCCGGGTTGAATTTAGGCGAATGTTACGGATGAGAAGTACCTTTTCGCTTCTTCTAGACTTTGTTGAATGCTGATACGTTCAGAAGCAGTGAAATCCTGAATTTCAGAAAACCACTGCTGATAATAGCTAATTCCCTCTTCCAAATTCCTTTTTGATTTCTTTAACGCACTGGCTTTCTTTTGCTCAAGGTGGGACTGGAATTTTTTCCATTCATTTTTAAAATGGTCCATAGTGAGCTGCAGTTCTTTTATGAAGACTTGTGGTCTATCTGGGGTTAGCTGAATGGACGATCTTCCATAAATATGGTCCACCATTTCCTTGAGCGAATAAATCCCCTTAAAATACGCCAAGTTAGGGCCTGGACAGATGGTCACAGCACTTAAGTTTCGATTTGGCACCTCTCCATTGGCCAAGATAGCAGGGGCACTGAGGCCTTCACAGAGGCAATCCTTTGCTAACAATTCCGCTTTTTCTTCTTCATATCCAGGCGTATTTTTTTGTTCTTCCAAAGCTTTAAGTTTCAATACCTGATATTGCCGCGAGGAAGTACAAATCGGCTTGTCGGTAAACTCAGTGTTAAAGGACAGTACTTTTTTATAGCAGGGACTACCCGGTCGGCCTTTTTTGATCCTTTCTTTTCGTTGATCTTCTCCAGTGCTGGTCCGTAGGTTGTTAAACGGCACCCCCAGTGGTGATGCGTAGCTAAGAAAAAAATCAGCGGCTTTTGCTTTAATAATATTTTCCATGGTGTTTGTGTCCACAGAAGTAGCTTCTGGAACTAGGAGGAAAGGACTTCCCCAGCCCACTGCATCTACTGCGTATTTGTCCAAAAGCAGTTGATGCTCATCAGCTGTACCTACCCCTCCTTGGGCGGTAATGCGAAAACGAGACTGCTGATGCAGGGGGTTTTTCCCTTTGCCTTGCAGCGCTAGCTGGCACAAGGTCAACAATTCCTCATTCAAGTTTTGGCGTTTCTCTCGAAATTCCTCCAAAATGGGTCCCATTAGCAATCCATCACTCGCAAAAGCATGGCCTCCACAATTCAACCCTGACTCCAACCTAAACTCTTCCACCCAAACTCCTTTTTTGGCCAGAAACTTTCCTTGCACCTGTGCAGACCTAAAATCACTGACTTTTAAGATCACCCCTTTTTTGCAATAACCGGTTTCATCTGGAAAAAAATCTTCAAACTCCTCCAAATAGCCATATAGAGAAGGGTTCATTCCAGCAGAAAACACCACTGAAGAGCAGAGCTTACTTTTAGCAAAGCCTCTTAATGCGGCCAGTCCATCGGAAAATTCCCGTGAAAGTTCCTCTCCATCTTTCCCATAGTTCCTTTTATCTACCTTTGTCATGATATTGACGTGGATTTTTCCTGGCACTACCAACTTCCGCAAGTGAGATTGAAGTTCTTTTTTCATTTCACAAGAGGCTTGCTGCATTACGTTATACAGCTTTTTCTTTGGGTGATGGTCATGAAGTAATTCGAAGTATTGGTTAATTTCAGCACCTGGGAGGTCGAAAGATTCCTCCCGAAGCCGTTCTATTTGGTCTGTCACCAGTTTGTCTAGCAAGTCAAGGTAGGCGGTTATTCTTTTGGCTCGGGCATCTGCGGTCGATTCCAGGATTGGAATATAGGGTTCTCCACTTTTTCTACAATAGATCTTCCTCATGGTTTCAATGAGGTCATCTTCCATAATGGACACGACACTGTCTATCCCAAACTTGGCCACCTTTAGTGGCGTGTCAATCGTAAAACCCAATCCCATGACAGGAATATGAAAAGTATGTGGTGATGATTGTGTCGGAATTTTGTTGGAATTACTATTCATGATGTTGACAAGTTAGCGAACCACAAAGCTAACTTGACTATTACTGAATACACCCTTTATAAATCACCTAGAAACCTGATAAAAATCACCTGAATTTCCATGGTAAACTATTCACCTGAAATCGACCAAGAACGCCGTGTTAATCCATCAAATGTACTACCTTCTTTGGTGGCTATTTTCCTTGCTAACTTCCAAGGGTTAAAAATCCGTAGATGATTGGGGGATTTCCATTGGTACTATCCAAATATTGCGGTATAACACATCATGTCCCTCTGCTTGGAGCTTGATGCCTCCTGGCCTGTCGGTGATTCCCTTGCCACCGTTGTTGCCACCATCCAATCCAGAAAAAGGCCCTCCCCACACTTGCTGGATATATTCGTCACCATGCACTTTTTTACCATTAAAGTACATGGTCATGAGGGCTTTTTCGATAAGGTTTCCGTTTTGGTCAAATCTTGCTGCCCGGAAAACAATATCATAAGCATTCCATTTCCCCAATCCATTATACATTTTATAAGGAGCCGCTTTTTCGTTGATAATGGCAGCCATCCCGTGGGTGGTAGAGTCACCATCCAACACTTGGATTTCATAACGGTTTTGAAGATAAACCCCACTATTGCCGCCTTCATTTTGGATCAGAAACTCAATGTGCAATCTGAAATCCCTGTATTTTTGCTTTGTGACAATATCGGCAGCTCCGTATTTTCCATTTGCCGCTGCCGGATCATTGGTATTGACAGCGGTTCCGGGCCCCGCAGGATCATTGACTACCTGCCATTTGATCGGTGGCTCTGCTTCCAATCTAGGGCCTTCCCAATACTCCCAATTGGCATCAAGCATCTTCTTGCTACCATCAAACAACCAATGGGCAGCACTTGGCTTTTGGGCTCCCACTCCTATTTCTTGGGCAATACTTGAGAGAGGAAATAGGGATAAGCATAAAACAGCGATGACAGAAGCGATCCTTTTCATAATAGAGTGGGGCTTATAGTTTAGGTTTTTTAAATTCATTGTACTCCTAATCTATTACTATTCTCCTTACTTTTACAATTGTCATTGGCTTTTATTCCAATCAAAAAAAGCCACCATTTTTTAACTGGTGGCTTTCCTTTGATGTGATTTTTACAAAATCCAATATGTTTATTGGTTTTAACCCGGTTTATACATTAGGAATTGTAATCGCCTGTCCCGTTAGCTATTGGGAAGATTTGAAACTGCAAGAAAATCAGGCTGTTTTCGAATCACCATCCGCCGCCGCGGATCAGGCCGCAATAGATAGGCTAATGCATATTCTGGGTTTAATGATGATGTCCCCCTTCACCTTTTTTCATTTCAGCCATTAAATAATAAGCATTGTTCATGACATAGGTTTTATGTTTATCTTCTGGGGCTAAAAACCTGACAGAAGTCCATCCACTATCTTGGGATTCCGTGATGATTTCAACTTTCTCAAAGTTCCATTGATCACTGGACCTCATCGCTGCAAAGAGGTAACTCCTACCTCCGTCCATCACCACAGCCCCTTCGCGTACGGCCAATCTAGTCGAGTCATCAGTGATCACTTGCCCTTTTACATACATTCCAGGGATCAGCAGTCCTTTTTTGTTTTCTATTTCTGCATGAATATGCACTGCTTTGGGCATTTCTTCAAAGGATTTGCCCACTGCATAAACCTCCGCCAAGAGTTCCTCATCAGGCAGGGTTTGCACGGTAAACCGGACTTTTTGGCCTACTTTCACCTTATTGACATCCTTTTCGAAAACCATAAGGTCTGCATGGATATGATGGATGTTCACTACTTCAAACATCTCATGCTCCGGCCCCACATATTGGCCAGTTTTGATATTTACTTCTTTGATATAGCCAGCAATAGGGCTTTTGACAGGGATGCGCTCCATGATGGTGCCTTTCCGAATGGCTGCTGGATCCATGCCCAGCAGCTTGAGTTGGTTTTCCTGGCCGCTTACTGATCCACGCAGTGCGGCCAGTTCAGAGGAAATTTTCTCCACATCTCTGCCGGAGCCTACTTCCTCTTGGTACAAGGTGTTTTGCCGCTCATATTCCTTTTGGAGATAGTTCACGCGGTGCCAATCTTGACTGTAATTGGTCTGCATCTTGATGAGTTCTGGATGTGATAGATAAGCCAACACCTTTCCTTCGCTCACTTCATCTCCTTCTATCACATTGATATTCATTACATTTGCACCAATATAAGCTGTCACAGCAGCCTCATTTTGTGGTGGCACTTCCAAGACACCATTCACCTCAACGAGCGAAGACATTATACGATGGCTTACGGTATCCATGTCAAGTTGTAGGACTTCCACTTGCTGGTGCGTAAGGTGTAATCCTTCCTCACTCTCCTCATGTACGGTAGCTTCTTCGTTACTGGTTTCTTTATCACATCCTGAAAGGAGCAGCATTGGAACGAAAACGGCCGCAAAAAGCCATTTTGATAGCTGAATATCACTTCTTCTGTTACTTATATCGTTATTGTTCATTTTGATTGCGGTTTGGACGGTTGAAATATTCCAATTCAATTTTGCTTATGAAATAGGCTTGGAGTGTTTCCAAGGCATCTTTTTCGATTTGCAGCGCATCATTGATATTTTGAAGGAAAGCGACATAATCAATCGCTCCTTCTTTATACGCGAGCATGGCTCCGCGCTCTTGTTCATTTGCAAGAGGCAATGCTTCCGCTTCATAAAATTCATAAGCACCTTTCCATTTAAGGTATTTTTGCCAAGCAGTTCCATGTGCCGTGTTGAACTCTCGTCGCTGTTGGTCCACTGTGGCCTTAGCCTGGGCAGCCTCTAGTTTCGCAGAACGCACATCCGCTTGGTTTTGGTGAAAGGCCAATGGAATACTGATGCCCAACTGGAAAGCTGAGTATCCTGAATTACCCTGTACCTCTTGGATACCATATTGAGCATAAAGTTTTGGCAAATAACCAGCTCGGGCCTTCTTAACACCTTTTTCAGCGAGTTCCCGTTGTTCCTTTGCCACCAATAATAGTGGATGGTCTTCCTTAGAAACTGGTGAGTCCCCCAAACGTAACATATCGTTTTGATTGCCGACATCTACGGTAAAGAGTGTATCACTGACCAGCCATAAGTTGAACCTTTGGAGAGCAATTTGGTAATCGTGACGGCTTTGCTCCATTTGGATCGTGACCTGCTTGGATTTGTTCTGAGCCGATAGCCATTCCAATTTACTGGTAGTTTCGGTCTCATACCGTATCCTGGCGGCCCTTTCAAAATTGGAATAAAGGGAATCCATTTTTTCCAAAAGAGAATACCTCAGCTGTGCTGTATAGGCTTTAGCGAAGGCAATGCCCACTTCCTTGGCAAGGCCAGCACTGGACAAATCTAGCGCTGCTTCAGCAAGAACGATTTGCTGTTCTTGGTACTTGGTCTTGGAAGGAATACCAAAGACATCCATTTGCTGTTGCTGGATACCAATGGTAGTGTATACCCCAAGGCCATCTTTCAATTCTTCTCCACCAGTGAAAACCTGGGTATTTCCCATATCCCATGCTTGTTGCTTCAGCACTGTCTGCTTATCTATTTCCAAGCGGGCTTTTTGAATCAAGGGGTACTTCTCCTGGGCCTTGGATATGGCATCATCCAGCGATATAGGGTGTGTCACTTGGGAGTCCTGTGCCCATGATGCTGTTGAAAACAACATGCACGCCAGCCCGAAAACAACGACCAGTCCTGTCTTTGGAACTGTCAATTTAGAAGGTCTATTTTCCATCCATTGATAAAGTATAGGTAAGAGAAATAAGGTCAACAAAGTCGAAGTAATTAATCCTCCTATGACCACAGTGGCTAATGGTCGCTGCACTTCGGCTCCTGCAGAGCTGGAAATGGCCATAGGCAAAAATCCCAAAATGTCAGTCAACGCAGTAAGCAAAATAGGTCTTATCCTTCTTTTCGTTCCCATTTTTATCCGGTCAGTTAGGGAGAGGTTATTATCTGCCTTTAGTTCATTAAGACCATTGATCAATACCAGCCCATTGAGCACGGCCACTCCAAACAACACAATGAAGCCCACTCCTGCGGAAATGCTAAAAGGCATGTCCCTCAGCCAAAGGAAAAACACCCCTCCAATGGCGGCAAGAGGAATGGCGATATAAATCATCATGGTCTGCTGAAGAGATCGAAGAGCAAAGAAGATAAGCACAAATATGCAAGCCAAGGCCACAGGAACCACGACTTGAAGCCGTTGGGATGCCCGTTCCAGGTTTTCAAACGCACCGCCATAACGGATATAATAGCCCGGCGGAAGATCCAAGGATTCATCCAGCTTTTCTTTGATCTCTGTCACCAAAGAAGCAATGTCCCGTCCACGGACATTGATCCCCACATATGTCCTACGATTGGTGTTGTCACGGCTGATCTGCATCGGACCTGGCTTGAAACTGATCGTGGCTATTTCCTTCAGTGGGATTTGCGCTCCAGTGGGAATATCCACATAAAGGTTCCTGAGATCATCGATTCCCCTCCTATTGGCAGTATCCAACCTGATGACCAGGTCAAAGCGCTTTTCCCCTTCGAAGATCGAACCAGCACTTTTACCGGCAAACGCAGTCTGCACGACGGTATTGAGTGAGGACACGTCCAATCCATATTGTGCCAATTTATCCCTATTGTAATCGATGGTCATTTGAGGCAGGCCTTTAGTAGCTTCCACTCTGAGGTCTGCCACGCCTTCGATACCGGAGACAAGACCGCCTATTTCGTTGGCTTTGGCTGCTAGCATGTCCAAGTCCTCCCCAAATAGCTTAATGGCTATATCTTCCCTAACTCCCGTCAGCAGCTCATTGAAGCGCATTTCTATGGGTTGGGTAAATTCATAATTCACCCCGGGGAGGACACTTATCTTTTCTTTTATTTTTCCGATCAGTTCCTCCTTAGAGTTTGCCGATACCCATTCATCTATTGGCTTGAGGATAACGATGCAATCGCCTAGGTCCATGGGCATAGGATCTGTGGGAACATCAGCGACCCCAAAACGGCTCATGACCTGCTCCACTTCAGGAAAATTATCGAGGATAATTTGCTCGACTTGAGTGGAAGTGGCCACCGATTCTGAAAGCGAACTCCCTGGAGACAGAATGATGTGGAAGGCGATGTCACCTTCATCCAGCTGCGGGATAAACTCTCCCCCCATATTCCTAAATAACATCAATGCACTGACAAAGAGCACCAGTGCTCCACCTATGATCCATTTGCCTTTTTTCAGGGCTCCTTCCAAGAGCGGTAGGTACTGGTTTTCTAACCAAACGACGATCTTGTCCCCCCAACTCTGCCGGCTGCTTTTCTTCACGCGGATAAACAGCGCTGACATCATGGGTACATAAGTAAGGCAAAGCAACATGGCTCCTAGCATGGCAAATATGAAGGTAAGTGCCATCGGTTGGAACATTTTACCTTCTACACCTTCAAGCGCCAAAATCGGCAAAAAGACAATCAAAATTATCAATTGGCCAAAAAAGGCTGCGTTCATCATGCTTTTGGAGGCATGTGAAGCCACTCCATCACGGTCTTCGGCTTTGATCGGTTTTCCATTAAAGACACGTTGGTGGAGAAAAAACACCGTGCTCTCTACAATAATCACCGCACCATCCACGATAATGCCAAAATCAATGGCGCCCAAGCTCATGAGATTGGCCCATACATCAAAAGCATTCATCAGGATAAATGCAAAAAGCAAACTGAGCGGAATAGTAGAGGCCACGATCAGTCCTCCGCGCCAATTTCCAAGCAACAGTACCAATACAAAAATAACGATCAAACCTCCCTCTAGAAGATTGTTTTGGATGGTAGAAGAGGTCCTTTGGACCAGGTCACTCCTATCCAGGAAAGGCTTGATATGAACACCCTCGGGAAGGCTCTGCTGGATCTGTTGGATTCGTTCTTTTACTGCTGAAATAACCTTGTCCGAATTGGCTCCCTTCAACATAAGAATCATTCCTCCCACTGCTTCTCCTTGACCATTCTTGGTGAAAGCCCCGTAGCGAACAGCATGCCCAAATCGTACATTTGCCACATCCTTTACTTTGATGGGAATGCCATTTCTATTGGCAACGACTATGCTCTTCACTTCATCCAAACTTCTCACTAGTCCCTCACCCCTTATAAAATTGGCTTGATGGTTTTTTTCTATATAAGCCCCCCCGTGTTTTGGTTATTTCGTTCCAATGCCCGGTAGATATCCCCAATACTGATGTTCATGGCCATCAAATCATCGGGATTGACAGCCACTTCATATTGCTTGATTTTACCTCCAAAGGCATTTACCTCTACCACTCCCGGAACCATGGCCATTTGCCTTTTGATAATCCAGTCCTGAATGGTGCGCAGCTGGGTAAGGCTATACTCGTCTCGGTAGGCGCTGTCAACTTCTAATGTGTACTGGTAAATTTCTCCTAGACCAGTGGAAATAGGTCCCATTTTAGGTTTACCAAACCCATCTGGAATATCATCCCGCACTTCATTTAGCTTTTCAGCTACCAGTTGCCGGGGAAGGTAGGTACCTTTATCGTCTTCAAAAACGATCGTCACCACAGATAGGCCAAAACGCGAAACAGACCGTAATTCCCTCACTCCAGGAAGATTGGCCATAGCCAGCTCCACGGGATAGGTGACAAATTGCTCAATATCTTCTGTACCTAAATTGGGCGCTTGTGTGATTACCTGAATTTGGTTATTGGTAATATCCGGTACTGCATCTACCGGTACTTGCCTCATACTCCAAATCCCTAACCCTATCAACGCCAAGGTAAACAATCCGATAATGAGCTTATTTTTTATTGAAAATGAAATAAGCTGATTGATCATAATATTGCTTTTATTCCTTTAGAAAAGCGCTAGAAAACAGCTCATACGTTTTCTAAGCAATCATCTAAAGTATCTTGATTGAAAAAAAGATAATGGTACACTATCATTGAGTAGTGTAGTTAGGCTTGTTCAGCCTACAAGATTTAGCGGGGAGGTAATTTTGGGAGGTTTCAAAAAATCAAAAACCCAGTCACCATCGAAGTCTTCGATAGGCGTGGAATAAACAGCAGTAAACTCCTTCAAAAAATCTATGGTAGCGGCCTCGGCTATCACATAGTGAATATGACAACAATGACATACACACAAAGGCGAACAGTGATCCGCATCACCATCATGCTGATGATCACTTCCTTGAGATAAAACAACCGACTCTTTTTGGACTAATGTTTCATTCTTGTGCTCATCTGCACAAGGAAACACCACCAAAAGGAGCAAATAATAACTCAATATGACCTGAATCACCTTCATTGGAGACAAAGATAGCAATTAATGTGGTGCAACAGGTTTGTATCAGGCTAATTTATCCATCATACAAATTATGATTCAGCTGTTATTTGCTTAGACCCAATAGGTGCTTCACCGCCTTCACTAAGTTTTTGGCTTTAAAAGGCTTGGTCAAGGAATCACAATTGGAGATTTGTTTGATCTGATCGCTAAAGGTTACTTGCGAGTATACATCAATGATGAATAAAACGGGGATGTCACTTCCCTCTCGTAAAGAACTGATCAGCGCCGGTCCTGACATTTTTCTATCTATGAAGACATCCACAATTAACAAATCAGGATTAAAGGCATGAAGTTCATGTTTAATCTGCGCAGCTTCATTGATCTCTAATAGGTCATGCCCTTCCAGCTCAAGGAGCTCTAACATATTATCTGAAAAGCTACGATCATTTTCTAAAATAATAATTCTAGCCATAAGTAATGGTTTTGGGTGATTAACGCTTGGTCGGAAATCATTATCTGACTATACGTTTTATTGCCAGTAGATTTTATTTCTCGCCCAACGCACAGAACATCCAGCATGAAACAAGGCTTTTCTGAGATTTCCGTGGTTTCTGTGAGAACCTATTTACTATTGCTGTGATTACTGGTGCCATAGCGGATGTACATATGACCAGTTTTTGTTAGTGGTATTCCCAAACGGTGTGGCGAATAGGAAACTTAATTTAGGGTGTATGCCAACAATAACAACTGATCAAAATGAGAATATTCATTTCTAAGTGATAAGCAACTGAAAATACGAAACAAAGTACATTAACAGATTTACATTTTGCAAATATATTTAACTCGCTCCTTTTAAACATTAATTTTTGACAATCACACACCTCAATATAAAAATTCAAATTAACCGTTAAACCTTGTGATAAATTTTGATTTTAATTGATGATTTGGACACTAACAATGCTCTCCTCCTTCGAAACCTATCTATTTTCCTAAGTGCATTACTGATTATATTTTTATTAACTTTATTTTTGGAGGAAAGTATAGTGTTTTCTTTTGTCTAGATTTACTTTGAAATGAATTACTTAGAAAATTAACTTATTAGATGAAAACGATTTTAACTTCTATTTTTGTACTTTCCCTACTTATGGCATGTTCACCCAAGACAGAATTTCATAAAAATAAGGTAATTGCCCATCGTGGAGCTTGGAAGAACTTTGACCTGCCCCAAAACTCCCTAGCATCTTTGGAGAGAGCTGTGGAGATTGGATGTGAAGGGAGTGAATTTGATGTTTGGATGACTTCCGACAGTATATTGGTGGTGAACCATGATGCTGATTTTCAAGGAATGCTGATTGAAAGCACGACCTACGAGCAACTCCTTACCAAAAAACATGAAAATGGTGAGCCACTTTCCACTGTCAAAGAATACCTGAAAAAAGGCATGGAACAATCCACTTCGAAATTGATTTTTGAGATCAAGCCTTCAAAAATAAGTACAGAAAGAAGTGTCTACGTAGCTCAGCAATCAGTAAAAGCTGTCCAAGAGCTTGGTGCCCAAGATTGGGTAGATTATATCACCTTTAGCTATGAAGGAGGACTAAAAGCCATTGAGCTGGATCCAAATGCCAATGTAGCCTACCTTAATGGTGACAAAACACCTGCTGAATTAAAAGAAGCTGGATTCTTTGGCTTTGATTATAATATCAAACTGCTCAAAGAAAAACCTGAATGGATCAAAGAAGCGCAGGATTTAGGCCTGACGGTCAATGCATGGACAGTAAACAACAAAAAAGATATGCAATGGCTACTGGAACAAAACGTTGACTTCATCACCACAGATGAACCAGAAATGCTATTTAAGCTCATCAATGAATAAAGAGCAGCTAATGATAGCGGTCCTTGGCGGGATTTTGTAAACCTTAAGCCCGCTGAGGAGCCTAAAATGCCTCTCCTATATAAATATAAAAACCATGCCCCTCTTGCGTAAATGCTGCATCGACCCGGGTATAAATATCCTTTTTGGGAAACAATAAGAACCGTAAGCCAGCACCAGCAGACCATACTGCCTTATCGAGAGAAAGGTTACTAAAATCATCAAAAACCGTCCCCGCCCCAGCAAAAACTGCCGCCCCAATTCTTTTGGAGAATCCCAGCGGAAGAGGCAGAAAACGTAATTCCACTTGGCTGGTCAAATAATTATTGTCACGGAACCTGCCAAAATAATAACCTCGCATCATGCTCTCTCCCCCTAAAGCACTCATCATATTAAACGGGATATTCCCCGTATTGAATTGACCAAAAAGCTGCGCCGCAAAGACATTATCTTTACCAATTGGCCTGTATATCCTGTTGTCACTAATTATCGTCGCAAACTCATACTTTCCAGCCCAGAAAGGAGCGTATTTTATATAAGCCAATTCTGAAAAAAGTCCCTTACGAACGTTGAGGACATTGTGACGGTTATCATAAACCAAGCCTAAACCCAAACCGATATTGGTCGACCCTTCCGCACCAACAGGGTAGTCAAATGCCGCACTTTCTTCTTCAGGGTGAAATTCTACCGAACCAAAATTATTCACATCCAATTCCATCCCCAGGTATAAATCCTTCTTCAATTTTCTCAATACACGCTCCTTGATCAACACCTGCCTAGAATCCACAAGAGCTAGGTATTCGGAGGGCGTATCTGGCCCTATACCGTAATAGTACATCGGAAAACGTTGAAAACGAAGCTTGCCCAAGAAGAACCAATCTTCTTTGTCACTGTAAATGGCATGGTCAAACCAAAAACCATATTGCCCCTCCAGCGTAAAAAAAGTAAATCCATTGATTTCACTTAAGCGGTTTAAAGTATCTTTTTTGGCATAAAAAACATACAATGAACTCAGTCCAATTTCCCAACTTGTCTCGGGAGCATAGGCCAACGTGGGATAAAACAAAAATCTGGGCTCTTCATTAGCGCTAGTGTCATTGATCAATCCATTGACATAACGTTTTATAAAACCTTGTTTATGAGACTCTTTGTGACTATCCTGTGAGGTGCTTTCCTGTGCCTTGACAGTTTCAGCAGTGATCCCCCAAATAAAAAAGGAAAGAAGTATGGTTTTCTTCATGCAATTGGTGCGATAAAACTTAGCTCATTAACGCACTATCTCCTACAGTAGTTCTATAATTGATCAAATTTATTTCGCCACTTTTCCTGTTGGTATATAGAATCCGAATTCCGATACAGCGAGAAAAAGGATCAAGCGGAATAGCCGGGAGGCTGATAGAACACTGATGAGGCAGGTGATTAAGATTTGCGCTGATTTTTTTCTTTAAACCCGGAATCAATGCCGTTTAGTTAAGGGGATTTCCTTCTTTTCATATACCTAAAAGTCCTTTTTTTGATTGACTTTGGCTGGGGAAACCTGATCATCTTGGTGGAATTTATCCTTTTCCTTTTTTCCATTGATGAAAAAAGAAAGAAAAAAATCTAGGCCGGTGGTATGCCTTTTAAAATGGAACATGGATTTACCCTGCGACCGAGATCCGTCACCCATTTTAATTTCCACCCGATGGCTACGACCTAAAAGTGAGTGGGTCTCGCTGTTCCACGACGCGAGCCAACTCCCTTTCTTAACGGCCTCCACCATCGGCTGGAAAACAGGCATACCAAGGGCCGTCATAAGGAAGCGATACCTTTTTTGGCTCAGGGGGCTTATAGTTCTCGCTCAACTTGGTTACTTAAGAAAATATACCACTACATGGAATAATGATGATAATTTATCCATAAGAAACTTATTAATCGGATCCGCCTTGCAGGTATTGGGCCTTAAGAAATTAAAAAGCGGGCGGGCAAAAAGGCAGGCTTGTTTGACGAAATGCTGCCCAAAAAGAATGTTGGCTGCTAGAAAAGGTTTACCTGGCTTTAGATAAGCCTGCTTGGCTTTAGACAGGAGGAGTTTGCCTGCATGAGGGGAGGTTTTAATTTTAGGCCAATAGATGCACAGCGGTGGGGTTTTTTGGTTACTTTTTTGACCTGAAGCAAAAAAGTGACAAAGGTAAAGAGATGAAAACCACCTTGGAATTTAGCAGAAAAACAATAGAACCAATATTTCCAGGTATATACTAACTAAACGGCATTGAACCCGGAATATGCATTAGCCTATCTGTTGCGACCTTAAACTGCTTCAAAATCAGCCGTTTCACTTTAGTTTTCGGCATTACCGTAGCGGTGCTACGCTAATGCCTCCAAACTAACTGATTTTCTTGCAATTTCAGCTCTCACTACGATTCCTAACGCATAATCCGGGTTAAACGGAAAAGCCAAGTAGCATAAAAAAGCCCTGAAAGGGCGTAACATCCTTAGCCATGACCACCTCCATGGTATACATCACAAATAACCTTATTGTTTTAGCAGCAACCATCTTCCTAGCGCTTATAAATTCACGCTAAAACCCAGGGCACAACGGTTCAAAATCCCCAAGCTATCATCCTGATGATCTCTTCAGTGGTTATTGGAGGTTGTATAATATCCTTCTTGCCAGACAGTTTATGTCGGAGCCAATGGATAGTGGGCTTTATCCAAGCGGCACTTTCCCTATCCTCTTGGTGAATAAGCATACCCAGCTGAATATACCTGGTAAGGGTTTCAAAAATCTCTTTGGCATTATATTCTGCCGTGTCCTGGTCCATGGCCTCCAAGGCATCCAATTGTCCCAAAACATAATTAAGGTCTTCGAGTTCTTTTTCATACCCGGCTTTGCTGGACATGGCTTCCTTGGCCTGCTCCATCAGTTGGTCAAGTCCTTCACTTTTGAGATGAGCCCTTAATGTATCCAGTACCATCATATTGCTAGTCCCTTCCCAAATGGGCAGTACTAAGCTGTCACGCATTAATTTGGGCATTACACCATTTTCGATATATCCAATCCCCCCCAACAGCTCCATACACTCCCTGATTCCATATACAGTAGTTGCTGCAGTTTGCTTCTTGACCATAGGAGTGAGCACCCGTAACCTACTTTTATATTCTTCCGCCCCACTCTCGAGTTTGTCCAGCATGGCTATAGTCTTCCAAGTAAGGTAAAAATCAGCCACATAACGTGCAGCGAGTTCGTACAGTTTATTTCTGACCAAGGCATGTTCAATGGCCCGCTTTCCAAAAGTATGGCGATAACATAAAAATTGGTATGACTCTATCAGACTTCGTCTAAAGGAGGCCATCGCTATGACCGCATTCCATAATCGTGAAAGGTTGATCATTTCGGCCATCATCTTAAAACCTTCTCCTTCATTCCCTATGAGCTTGGCCTTGGTGTCTTTAAAGATAATCTCTGCCGTAGCCATGGATTTCACCCCAGTTTTTTCTTTGAGACGCACATATTCCATGGAATTGGTATTCGTGTTTCTAGAGTTATTCTCTACCAAAAACAAGGACAGCCCTTGTGTACCTTTTATATGGAGATCCGTTCTGGCCAACACCAATTTAATGGCGGCATTGGCATTGCTGCAAAACCACTTTTCGCCATTCAATAAGTAGGTGGATTGATCCATTTTGGTAGCGCTTACCTGATTGGCTCCCACATCAGAACCACCTGCCTTTTCTGTAAGAAACATGGCTCCAGTGTACAATTGCTCTACATCCCTTGTGTATATTCGCTCTAAGAACGGCTCACTTTCGCTTGCGGGCAAGTACTTTTTCAGTACACTTGCTGCTCCGTCTGTCATACATAATGGACATGAAACCCCACTTTCTGCCATACCATAGACAAATGCCAAACTAAATCCCATCCGTTGGACTTGGTCTTTGTATTCGGCCCGGTATTTAGGGTCCCACTTTATACTAAGAATGCCTGCATCCACTGCTATTTTTAATAACTCCTTATAAGATGGATGGAATACGATCTTTTCAACGTCCCTACCAAATAAATCACGCTTGACCAGCCTAGGTGGATTGCGCTCTGCTGTTAGCGATAGTTCGTCCATATCAGATGCAGCACATTTACCCAATTTGGAAAGCCGGGACTGCATCATTGACCAGACATCTTCAGAAAACTCTTTTTGAAGGAAATGTACCAAAATTTTGTCGCTAACAAAGAAATTTTTGCTAGGCACAAAATTCTCATTGACCACTTCATTCCGTGGAAATAAATTTTCAAGGGAAAAGCTTAACACGTCTTGCATGGGGCAAAAATTAATAATTCATGATTTTTCACGTACAGGACAGCAAGCACATTGTACCATCCCAGAATATCCATTCACCTATCTATTGCGATTCCTAATGCATACCTAGGGATAATTTGAATGTCACTCAATAATTAAACCCGGAATATGCATTAGCCTATCTGTTGCGACCTTAAACTGCTTCAAAATCAGCCGTTTCACTTTAATTTTCGGCATAACCGTAGCGGTGCTACGCTAATGCCTCCAAACTAACTGATTTTCTTGCAATTTCAGCTCTCACTACGATTCCTAAAGCATAATCCGGGTTAAACGAATTCAGTATGGTCACGCCCAATGATTTACGTTGATTTTCGCCCTCACGTTTTATTTCTGGTGTTAATTAATCAGTTCTATTAAAAAGATTTAATACCATCAGTCTCATGTATGGCTCGCTAACTGAACAGTTACCTCTATTTGGCAAAGTAGATAATAGGCCATTTACCTTAAATTTATCAAAAATTTTCAAGGTATACTATTTACTCCTTGTTTTTCTCCCTTTCATTTAGCAAATAATGCTACAAAATTGGAATAAATGATTTTCTTCTTTCCCCCCAAACAATACGTGAAGCGGATTAAAAAAAGCTACTGTCACGAATGTCATTTTCGTGTCAGTAGCTTTTTTTAAAGCTTCCATCTGCTCCATATTTAAAGTGAATGAGCAGTATTCAGCCCCTTTATTTCATTTTGTTTATTTCCTTTTTCAGGATCTGGTGGCCCATTTTGTCGCGTTTGGTGGTAAGGTACCGTTCGTTGTGGACATTTGGGGAAATCTCCAAGGCCACCGTATCCACGATCTCCAATCCATACCCCAACAGCCCTGCTCGTTTGGTTGGGTTATTGGTCAGTAATTTGATCTTGGACACCCCAAGATCACGAAGGATCTGGGCGCCTACGCCGTAATCTCTTTTGTCCATTGGGAAGCCCAGTGCCTGGTTAGCTTGGACCGTATCCATTCCTTCTTCCTGAAGCTTATACGCTTTCAGTTTATTGATCAGCCCAATACCCCGGCCTTCTTGGTTCATATAGAGCACCACGCCTTTTCCCGCTTCATTGACCATCTCCATTGCGCTCTGCAGTTGTGGGCCGCAGTCACATCTACAAGAACCAAAAATATCCCCGGTCACGCAGGAAGAGTGTACCCTCACAAGAATCGGTTCTCCTTCTTCCCACTCTCCTTTTACCAAGGCCATGTGGATTTCGTCGGTGTTGGTCTGGCGGAAAGCGATAAGGTCAAAATCCCCGAATTCTGTGGGCATTTCTACACCTATTTCTCGTTTGATCAGTGATTCGTTTTTAAGACGATAGGCAATCAGGTCTTTGATACTCACCAATTTCAGGTCAAATCGCTTGGCCACTTTCACCAAGTCCGGAACCCTGGCCATGGTGCCATCATCGTTCATGATTTCTACTAATACCCCTGCCGGATAAAGCCCCGCCAGTCTCGCCAAATCAATGGCTGCCTCGGTATGTCCCGTTCTGCGAAGGACCCCTCCTCTTTTGGCTTTTAAGGGAAATATATGACCAGGCTTGCCCAATTCATCTGTGTGAATATCATCATCGATCAGTGCTTTGATGGTTTTGGCACGGTCGCTGGCAGAAATCCCCGTAGTACATCCATGTCCGATCAAATCCACTGAAACGGTAAATGGCGTTTCATAGGCCGCCGTATTCTTCCCTACCATCAGCTCCAATCCCAACTCTTCACATCGGTCCTCTATTATGGGTGCACAGATGAGTCCCCTGCCGTAGGTTGCCATAAAATTGACAATTTCTGGGGTTACCTTCTCTGCAGCACAAACAAAATCACCTTCGTTTTCGCGATCCTCATCGTCAACTACAATGACCACTTCACCGTTTTTGATCGCTTCTATTGCCTCCTCAATGGAATCAAGTTTAAATTCTTCAGCCATAATTTTTTCTTCAATGGTCAATTTAGAAGTGCAAAAATACACCCTTTATCCTCTAAAACCGAAAATGCCCTTATTTAGTTTGGTCTAACGGGACTTTACGGTTCCTAACTGTTTGTTTATTTCTCTCAGTGAGCCGTTTAGGGAAATCAGAACCATCTGAAATTCTGTCACTTCCTCCTCCTTACCTCCCTCCTCGGCCAATCTGATTTTTTCCATGGTTTCGTCCACCATCTTTTCCAATACCCTCCGCTTCAACCTTAAAATTTCATTGAAAGTAGTCTTGGAAAGATCGTCCGATTCACGATTGGTGTAGATCATATGCTTTTGCTCCCAGTTATCAGACATTTCATGCCGCTGTGATATCATATTGATCACCTCTCTCTTGAGCTCTTCATCGTCCAATTTGATAAAATAATCCGCATCTGGCAGCACTCCTTTCTTCAGGGCGCGCTTGTATTCCACAAATAGCCTTTGATAAATTGGGGTCCCAAATGAAACATCTCCGGTCTCTTGGATCAAATATTCACAAACATGTAGGTCGTCAGATACTTTCTCGAAACCATAGGTCACAAGCAATCGCATCATCTCCCTTTCCTGCTTGGCAAGAACATCAGCTGAAGACCATTTGTTTTTTTCCTCTGGAAGAAATTCCTCAAAAGGCGTATCCGGTGCATCAGGTGGTGGTCCCTGCTGTTTTTCTTTGAAATAGGCGTCTTTTTGGCCTTTCAGCAGGATCTTGTTCAGCTCGGCCAGCACGATGTCCTCGTCCATCTTTAGCAGCCTGGCAGACTCCTTCACATACACTGAGCGCGTGATGGGATCCGGGATCTTGGCCACACTCTGCACTACCTGGCGGACGGTATCTGCCCGCTTGATAGGATCATGTGCTGCTTCCTCGGCATACAGCTCGATCTTAAAGGCGATAAAATCCCGTGCATGCTCTTTCAGGTACTGCTGAAAAGCTTCTGAGCCCACCTTTCGGGAATAGCTGTCGGGATCGTCTCCTTCGGGAAAGACCACTGCCTTCACATTCAGGCCGCCTTCCAAGAGCATATCGATACCACGCAGGGAGGCTTTGATACCGGCTGCATCCCCATCATACAGCACGGTGACATTGTCCGTAAACCGCTTGATCAGCTTGATCTGGTTTTCGGTAAGGGACGTACCCGAGGAAGCCACCACGTTCTCAATGCCCGAAAGGTGCATGGAAATCACATCCGTATAGCCTTCCACCAAATAGCAATTGTCCTTGCTTCTGATGGCCTGTTTGGCTTGATAGATTCCGTACAGCACATCACTTTTATGATAGATGGCGGTCTCGGGAGAGTTGATGTACTTGGGTTGTTTCTTGTCATTGGTCAGGATCCTCGCCCCAAAGGCAATAGGCTTCCCAGCCAGGTTATGGATCGTAAACACCACTCTGCCACGAAAACGATCATATTTCCGGGAAGGGTCCCCTTCTTTTTGGAGGATCAGGCCGCCTTTGAGGAGAATGTCATCCGAGTGTCCGGCCTTGTTGGCGGCATTGTGCAGATGGTCCCAGCTGTCCATGGCATAGCCAAGATCAAACTTCTCTATGGTGGACAAGTTAAAGCCTCTTTCCTTAAAATAGCTCAGCCCTACGGATTTGCCTTCTTCGGATTCCAGCAAGTTTTTGGAAAACTGGTCCTTCGCAAACCCTTGGACGATATAGAGACTCTCACGCTCATTATAGGCTTGGACTTCCTCTGGTGTAGCGGCTTTATCTTCCTCGATTTCAATGCCGTATTTCTGTGCCAAGTGCTTGATGGCCTCATTAAAGCCGATTCCCTCGACATCCATCACAAACTTCAGCGCATCACCTGCAGCACCACAGCCAAAGCATTTGTATATCTGCTTGGCAGGAGAGACGGAAAAAGAGGGTGATTTTTCGTTGTGAAAGGGACAGCAAGCCCAGAGATTTTGGCCTTTTTTCTTTAACGACACGTAGTCATTGACCACCTCCTCAATATCTACTCGCTCCTTTACTTTTTCTGTCGTTATATTACTTAATCCCATGATGAATCCTTAATAAATCCAAAGATAGAAAAGTCCTCGGAAACTTCCTTGGTGTCCTACACTTCTAAAAAGAAACTATTCCTTTCCAAACGAAGTTGTATGGGCAGTGGACCGTTGGCCAAATAACAGTGAACTTAGTAAGGTGCTACTCCACTGACCAAATCCCCAATTTCGCCGATAATTGGACACAATAATTTTAATTCGTATCAATAAGCACTAACTTGCGCAAAATTTACCAATCGTAATGATCATAAGTAAAGAAAAGGTACTTAAAGCCCTCTCCACTGTAGAAGACCCCGATCTTAAAAAAGACCTGGTCACACTTGGCATGATTCAAGATGTGGTGGCGGAAGGCAATAAATTGAGTTTTAAGGTGGTACTCACCACTCCCGCTTGTCCCCTCAAAGAACTGATCAAAAACAATTGTGAAGAAGCCTTGGTCAAGGAGTTTGGAGATGAGCTGGAATTGGATATTACCATGACGTCCAATGTCACCACCATAAGGGACAATGCCCCCTTGCTCCCCAAAGTAAAGAACATCATCGCTATCGCCTCTGGTAAAGGCGGCGTAGGCAAATCCACCTGCTCTGCCAACCTCGCCGTGGCACTGGCCAAGACCGGTGCCAAAGTCGGCTTGGTGGATGCAGATATTTCCGGTCCGTCGATTCCGGTAATGTTTAACGTAGAAGGCGAACAGCCGGCCGTGAAGCAGGAAAATGGCAAGAACATTATCATCCCTATCGAGCAATATGGCGTGAAGCTGATGTCCATTGGTTTTCTGACGCCCGCAGACAGTGCGGTAGTCTGGAGAGGCCCCATGGCCAGTTCTGCCCTGAAGCAATTCATTGGGGATGTGGAATGGGGTGAATTGGATTATTTACTGATCGATTTACCTCCCGGCACCTCGGATATTCACCTTACCATGGTGCAGACAGTACCAGTTACTGGTGCTATCATCGTGACCACGCCGCAGAAGGTGGCTTTGGCAGATGCCACCAAAGGTTTGTCCATGTTTAAGCAACCCCAAATAAACGTTCCCGTTTTAGGTGTTGTGGAAAATATGGCTTATTTTACACCTGAAGAGTTACCGGACAATAAGTACTATCTTTTCGGTAAAGAGGGCGGCCAACGTCTGGCCAGGAAGCACGAAGTTCCCTTTTTGGGAGAAATCCCAATCGTACAAAGCATCAGGGAAAGTGGCGACACTGGGTATCCAGCAGTGCTAAAAGAAGGAATCACGCAGAAGGCATTTTCCGATCTTGCCGAAGCCATGGCAAGACAGATAGCCATCAGAAATGCAGAAAAAAGTAAAACCAAAGTAGTACAGGTTAATACCTAAAAAACAAAATGGAAACAGCACTAATCGAAAAAATAGAAAATGCATTGGACTCCATTCGTCCGTATTTAGAAGCGGATGGCGGAAATGTAAAAATCGTTGATCTCACTGACGAAATGGTTTTGCAGCTTGAATTGACCGGAACCTGTAGTTCTTGCCCTATGTCCACGATGACCCTAAAAGCCGGCGTGGAAGAAGCAGTAAAAAAAGCCATTCCCGAAATCAGCAAAGTAGAAGCTATCAATATTTCCGTTTCGGAATAAACCGCAAAGGATTCAATTATTAATGAAAAGGATATTACTGATTTTAAGGATAGAGTTAGTACTATCCTTTTTGTTATTTTTAGGGTGTTCGACACTTTTTGCGCAGCAACCCCTTACGCCTGCAGCCAGCACCAGTATTCAAGCTCCCATCGAGCAATGTACTGCCCCACTGGTAGAGCAGAAGCAAATAGAAGCCTTGGGAATTTTTGGTTCCAAAGAATATTTTGAAGCGTGGATGGAGGATAAAATCCAAGACCGCACGGGCGCCAACCGAAGAACTGCAATGGACGAAGTGCGAGTGATTCCTGTAGTCGTACATGTAATCCATAATGGAGAGCCGCTCGGCCAAGGAGCCAACATCCCCCAATCACAAATAGAGGCCCAAATCCGCATCCTCAACGAAGACTACAACCGCACCAACGCAGATGCATCCAATACGCTGGCGGCATTCCAACCTGTGGCTGCCAATGCCAATATTCAGTTTGTACTGGCCAAGCAGGATCCCAGGGGGCTGCCCACGAATGGTGTCAATCGGGTGCAAGGGCCACAAACAAGTTATACGCAAGGAGATGCTATTACATTAAGTCAGTCTTCCTATTGGGACGCTGAAGACTACTTAAATATATGGGTTGCTCCACTGGAAACCATTAATTTGGGGTGGTCTTCCTTTCCTGTTTCGGATTTACAAGGACTGAACTTCCCTCCCACTTCCAAGGAAACCGATGGTGTGACCATCGATTACGAATACTTTGGCGAAGGAGGCAGTGCCATTACTGCTTCAAGGGGCCGGACTGCTACACATGAGGTAGGCCACTTTCTAGGACTCAGGCATATCTGGGGAGATGGAGGATGTGACGTGGATGACTTCGTCAATGACACCCCCGACCAAAACGGCTCTAATAGTAGTTGCCAGACCGACAGAACCACCTGTGGCACCTTGGACATGACCCAAAATTACATGGACTATACACCAGATGCTTGCATGAACATTTTCACGCAAGGCCAACTGGAACGAATGAATGTTGTCTTGGCCAATAGCCCACGGCGGATTTCCTTGGTCAATGGGCGGGCTACGCAAGCCCCTCAGGTCGTCGCCCATGACCTGGCACTGGAGACGATCATTGCCCCAAAAGATTATGTCTGCTCCACCACCATTACTCCGCAAGTCAGTATCTATAATGCAGGCACCGATCGGCTAACAAGTGCTGAGCTGACCATTAGCCTAAACGGCCAGGTGCTGGAACAAAAATCATTTAATTTTGACCTTAATCAGGGAGATGGCGAAACCCTTGCCTTTGATCCTATTCAAGTGGCCAATTCAGGCAACAACTTTGAAGTCAATATCATTGGGGTCAATGGCGGTACCGATGAGAACACGGCCAATAATACCCTCACTACCTCTCCAGTCATACAACCCAATCTCGCCTTGCCGTACAGCTATGGATCTGAAGACTTTAATGAGGTATGGACTGTAAAAAATGATGACGAGGCGCTTACTTGGGAAACGCTGAACCTGATCTTGGATGGCCAGTCGGTAGACGCCGTAGGCTTAAATTTTTACAATTATGAAACCAGTGGAGCGACAGATTACCTGATTTCACCACAGATCAACCTGACGGAGTTCCCCAATGCCCAACTGGTCTTTGACATGGCTTATGCAAGGTACCCTGATGAAGGGCTGGACGATCAATTGATCATTGGTATTTCTACAGACTGTGGCAACACCTTTGACCTGATCAATCCTCCCTATCAAAAATCCCAAGAAAGCCTGGAAACGGCTACCGCCTCTACGGCTGAATTTATACCAAACTCAGCGAGTGATTTCCGCACAGAGGTAGTTGACCTCAGCCAGTTTTCAGGAGACGGGAATGTCCGCATTGCATTTATTACTATCAATGGTTTCGGCAACAACCTGTTTATCAAAGACATTCGCATCAATGCAGCACAGGAAACCAATTATGGTTTTAGCTTGGATCAGCTGGTAAGTCCTTCCCCAGTTCCCGACGGCAATCAAGAGAGCGATGTGATCCGCTTGACCAACACAGGAAACCTACACATCAACACCTTACTGGTGGACAGGGTTCTAAACGGCTTTGGCCAGAGCACCTTGACCTTGGAGGACATGGATATTGCTCCCGATGAGCAAGTGGACGTCCAACTCCCATCCTTGCTGAATGATGGACAAAATGAAATGGAATATCGCCTTCATTCCCCAAACTACGACCAAAACACCAACAATGAACAGCAAATTAGACGCTTCTTCTACCAAGACGCCGGATCAGTGGAAGTCCCTTGGAGACAGTATTTTGATGATTTGCTCCAGCTGGAACCTTGGACAACTGTCAACCCGGAAAATGGCGAGGATGCATGGGAGGTAGTCGTCAAAGAAGGCTCCCAAAATGACAATCTAGCTGTCCTTCAAGGCCAATCTTCTGGCAATACGTATTGGCTGGGATCACCGCTGATGGATTTGAGCAATACCAGCAGGGCAAGCATTTTCTTTGACCGTGCAGCTAGTGGGATTACCGATAATACACGATTAAAGGTGATGCTAAGCCTAGACGGTGGCCAGACTTTTGAGAATCAAGTGGCGGTCTTTGAAGGGGAAACTTTAAACACTATTATCGGTGATAGCCCAGTAAATCCCAATACAGCGAGCGAGTTTGTCAAAGAATTTGTCGACTTGTCCGCATTTGCAGGGGAAGGCAGTGAAAATTCCAGAATCGCCTTCGTGGCAGAAAATGGCACTGGCACCTCTAACCCCATTTATCTGGACAATATCGAATTATTCCTTTCGGATGATCCCGATCCGGTCTATCCTACAGATGGTGATGCCATCCTATATCCTAACCCGGCCACGGATATTTTTAGCTTGGTATTTAACCTCTCCCGACGTGAAGATGTCAGGATCCAAGTCGTAAGTACCAGCGGCCAAGTCGCACATGATGTAATTTACCCTGGCACGCTAAATCAAACGTATCATTTCAGCACAGCACTATTTTCCAAAGGAATTTTCATCATCAAAATCCAGAGCGAAACACTTTCGATCACCAAAAGACTGATCATTCGGTAGATGGTTAGTAGTGAGATTTGGGTATTGAGTCTTGAGTATTGAGATTTGAGACAATTTCACCTCATGTAGGTGTGGGTGTCCTTCGGCTACGCTCAGGAACCCACGGTTTCGTTTAGGAACATACGGTTACGCTCAGGGTCCCATGGTTACACTTAGGAATCCACGGTTATTCCTGATTCCTGTTCTGGGAGTGTGGTCAGTAAATTGTTAAGCTTCAAGAAGACTATAATAACTTTTCAGCCACTCCAATGCCAAGAGCTGTGGGTTTTCTTGCGCATTGGACTGAGAACCATCTGCAGCAAGTACAGAGGAGTCCTTGCGAGAAAAAGTAAGAATGCGAGTACTTTCGAAAATGTTTCAATAGGCCATTGTCATTAAACTCAAATTCTAAGACTTTGAGGAAGTAACGTAAAGTAGCTAACTTATTTGACTGATTAGGAGGGGGGGCGCAATAACATCTCTGCCTAGCTCTCATTAGGATCCACTCCCCACAACAAATGCATCCGTCGAATAAGGAAGCCTTACTCCCTCCCTTTAACCTTAAATTTATTGAAAATCAGCTAATTATATTTAGTTTTCTGTTCTATCTGACAGCTGTGTTTCTTTTGGCCACGAAGTCTCGAAGCCACTAAGTGGGTGGATTGGGAAGCGTCATGCGCTTGGCGCCTTTGTTTCTAAAAAAACTTAGGGCCCTGAGGCCAGGGAAATCGCTTTTAAAAATCCGAGGAAATTAAAAGGATATGGTTAAATTTGGATGTGGGTAAAAAAAATGCCCAAATCCAACGATACCCCAAAAATAAAATGCGGTTTTTCTGCATATTTTTCTGAATTGAAAGATCCCCGACGCATCATGAAAGGTAATCACCTTTACCCTCTTGAAGAACTACTCTTTCTCTCCATTGCAGCGGTAGTCAGCGGAGCGGATAGCTGGACCTCTATCAGTTATTTTGGGCGTACCAAGCTGGATTGGCTCAGGAAATGGTACCCTTTTGAAAACGGCACACCTTCCCATGATGTCCTAGGAAAAGTGTTTGCTGCTCTTGATCCTGATGCGTTCAACAGGTGTTTTGTCTGCTGGGTTGACTCGATAGCGCAGCTCACCTCAGGAGAAGTAGTATCCATTGACGGCAAGGCACTCTGCGGTTCCGGCGACAAGACCAACGGAAAGTCCGCATTACATGTGGTGTCAGCCTTTGCTACGGCCAACGGTCTATGCCTCGGACAGGTTGCCGTGGATGCCAAGAGCAATGAGATCACCGCGATACCCGAACTGTTGGAGCTTCTTGCCATCAAGGGTTGCATCGTCACCATTGATGCCATGGGCTGCCAAAAAAGCATTGCCCGGGCTGTGAGGGACAAAGGAGCTGACTACCTACTGATGGTCAAGGGGAACCAGAAAGAACTTAAGGACCAAGTCGAAAAACTGTTTTCCGTAGCCCCGGTGAAAGCAGCATTCAGCAGCAATGATTTGGGACATGGCAGGATAGAGCACAGAAAATGCGAGGTGATCGACCAGTTGAGGTTTCTCGATGGCAAAGAGCATTGGCTGGATTTGAAAACGGTTATAAGAATCACTTCGCAAAGAACCATCAAACAAACAGGGAAGGGAAATACCGAAACAAGATATTACATATCATCGCTTGGACCGGATGCCAAACTCATCAACAGTGCAATAAGGAGCCACTGGGCAGTGGAAAACAACCTCCATTGGAGCCTGGATGTGGTTTTCAAAGAAGATACCTCCCTTAAAAAGAAAGATCATTCGGCCCTGAATTACAATGTCATTGCCAAAATGGCCCTAACATTGATCGATCAGGAGAAATCCACCAAGAAGAGTAAACCATCCAAAAGATTAATCGCAGCATTGGATGATGATTATAGAGCTAAAATCCTCAAAATCTAAAAGCGATTTCCCTGGCCCTGAGGCCTTTGTGGCTTACCATTTATAGCAGACTACAACGGTGAAGGTACCGCTAACTGATCCGGTGAATCGTCCCTAATATGCCCTAGGTATGTGGACAATCCCAAGTTACCCTCCAGCTTTTCCGTTTGATCCGTTACAATTAACAAACAGATAATGGCCGTAAAACAATATCTTTTGGTTATCGGGCTAAATTTGGGTCATTACAAATGGAACATCCCGAAAAAAACATCGATGAAAAATTGGTTTCACTGCTCAAACAGGGAAATCATCTGGCCTTTCAACAAATCTATGAACGTTATTGGGAACAATTGTACCAATCGGTGCACAATGTCCTCCACGACCAAGCACTGACAGAGGATGTTCTTCATGAGCTATTTACTGATCTCTGGTGGAGAAGGGAGCAATTGGAAATCAGGAACCTAAAACAATATTTGGCTAGGGCCGTACGGAACGGTGCACTGCTCAAGCTCCGCAACAATCGTTGGGTTGCTATCCCTCCGCAATTCTTAACTGACCTGTCCACCGTACCAGATGTGGAGCTGGACCTGGACCACAGGGATCTCACAAAAACCATAGAAGCAGCCATCGATGACCTTCCCGAACGGTGCAAGGTTATTTTTCAGATGAGCCGTTTTGAACATTATTCCATTCCTGAAATTGCCCAGCACTTCAATATTTCCCACCGTACGGTGGAAAACCAGCTCCATCGCGCGCTGAAGCACCTTAAGGCCATATTGGGAGCAATTATATTTCAGTTTTTCCACCTATTTTGACCTTTTCGGTTATATCAAATCATTTCCCCTAGATTATCAGTTTGTTAAATCCATCTTTTAACGGCAATTCACGTGTGCGTACCCTAGCGGTAATGCACCTTATCTGTATAACGGATAAAAATGTCAGAGAAAGAACTATACCGGTTATTGGATAAAATGGAGCAGGGAACTTCCTCGGAAGAGGAAAGGCAACTCCTTTATCGGTTGTACCAAAAATTTCAGCACACCAATACCATGGAACCCTGGGCCGATTCCAAGGTGGAAGCATCAAAGAAAAGACTTTGGAACAGGATCAATGGATCAATAGGAAAACCCCAAAAACCCGGGACACAAAAAGTGGTTTGGAAAAGGGTTGTTGTTGCAGCGGCGATGATGGTAGGGATATCACTTCTGGGACTTTTCGTGCTCCGTACCATGGCACCAGGCCCCGTTACGAAAGGCCAAATTACCCTTGAATTACCGGATGGAACGGTCAAAGTCCTGGATTCAGAAAAATCCCAACCAATCCATGACCATAATGGGAATAAAATCGGAAATCAGCTTGGCAACCAAGTGGTCTTCTCCCCTTCCGTGGCTATTGACAAGAAAGCCCTTCACACCGTTCATGTCCCCTACGGTAAAAAGGTTGCCATTTCGCTTCCTGATGGTACCAAGATCAACCTGAACGCAGGTTCTTCATTGACCTTTCCGGCCAGCTTCACGAAGGGAAATAAAAGACAGGTTTCACTTACCGGCGAGGCCTATTTGAAAGTGGCAAAGGACACTCTCCACCCATTTATACTCAAGGCAAACGAATTATCGGTAGAAGTTTTGGGCACTGAATTCAATGTCCATGCCTACAGTGAAGACCAGTTTTCAGAAGTTGTCCTTGTTGAAGGTTCTGTCCAGCTTGCCAGTGCGGGTAAAGAAAGCAGACCTTCCTCTACCCTCCTCCTATTGCCGGGCAATAAGGCGCGGTTCCAACATAGTTCACAAAGGCTATCACAGGAACCGGTGTCCACTGAAATATATACTGCTTGGCTGGAAGACGAATTGGTATTCAGAGATATGAGCTTTGACAATATCCTTAAAAAACTGGAACGACAATATGATGTTGATATCATAAACCAAAACCGTCAGCTATCAACGGTAAAATTCCAGGCCAGCTTTGGGAAAAAGCCCCTCATCGAAACTGTCTTTGAGGAGCTTAGCTTGGTATATCATATCAACTATAAAATCAAAGGAAACACCATAACTATCCATTAAACCTTAAACTGAAGAGCCCATGAAGTAAAAAAACAAACCATTCAAACGACCCCTTCCAGCAGTGCCTTAGGCAAAAAAACAAACGGAAAATGCAGCCACATTTTCCGTTGTTCAAGAGTGGTCAACCATTACAGATCAATCACTATTTTCTAAAACAAAAGTATGAAAATTCTTCTGAACATTTCAAGAAGCAGGTACCTATTGTTGAACATTTGCCTCAACGTTATATTGGGCAGTATGTTCTTTATGGCCTTGCTTCCCCCTGCCCAGGCCAAAGAAAGCTTGGATATGAAACAAACATTGACCTTGAATTTCAAGGAAATCTCGCTCGGTCGGTTCATTGATGAAGTAGAAAGGTCCTCGGACTACCGCTTCATTTTCAAGTTGGAGGATGTTGACCTCGACCACACCTTTGGTTTGGAGGTCGAGGATCAGCCCATCGAGACCATCATGGACCTTGCCCTCAGGAACACGGGTATGGATTATAAGCTCCTTGACTACAGGGTTTACCTTACCACCAAAGATGCTGCATCCCTATCCGGATCGAGAAAAGCCCCGATCCACAACCCGGTTTCGGTTTCCGGTATGGTAACCGATGAAAACGGTGAAGCCCTCTTCGGAGCAATAGTAGTTGAAAAAGGCACTACCAATGGCGTAACCACCAATTATGAGGGGGAGTTCACCTTGGAGGTTTCCTCGCCAGAGGTGACCTTGGCCATCAGTTATATCGGTTTTTTATCACAAGAAATTCCACTGAATGGAAGAAAAAGGCTAGCAATAACCTTGCAGGAAGAAGTTGCGGGACTGGATGAAGTGGTCGTTACCGCCTTTGGTATCAAACAGGACAAAAAGGCACTGGGCTACACCTCACAGGACATAGCCCCGGAAGAGCTCACCCAATCCAAGGAAACAAATTTTGTCAACGGACTTTCAGGAAAGGTAGCCGGAGTCAATATAACCAATAGTCCTTCCGGAATAGGAGGCTCCTCATTGATTACAATCAGGGGGACGTCTTCTTTGGACTTGAGCAAGAATTCCCCGCTGTTTGTCGTAGACGGGACCCCTGTCAGCAATGGATTTTTCTCCCCCCGTGGCGATGGTACCAGTGACGTGGACTATGGCAATGATGCCGGGGAGATCAATGCGCAAAACATCGCTTCTATCAACGTACTCAAAGGCCCTGCGGCAGCTGCCCTCTACGGCTCCCGTGCTGCCAATGGTGCCATTATCATCACCACCAAAAAAGGAGACACGGACGGAGTGCTCAAGGTCAGCCTCAACTCAAGCGTCGGGGTGGAAACCTTGTTGACCATGCCGCAATGGCAAAATGAATATGGACAGGGCAACAACCAGGAATTTGCCTTTGTGGATGGCTCGGGCAGTGGCACCAATGACGGATTGGACGAAAGTTGGGGGCCAAAGTTGGACGAAGGACTCATGATCCCCCAATTCGACTCCCCACGGACAGACGGTACCCGTGGTGGGGACGTGGATGTCAGTACTGCTGATATAATCCCCACCCCTTGGATTTCCCACCCGGATAATGTAAAGGATTTCTTCCAGACAGGCCTGGTGCTGAACAATGGCATAGCCGTGTCCAAGGGAGGAAAGTTCGGCAGCTTCAGGTTGGCCTACCAAAACCTGGACCAAAAGGGCATTGTGCCCAATACGGACCTCAAAAGGAACAACATGAACCTTTCGGCCAGCCTGGACCTGGCAAAGGGACTGAAATTGAACACCCATATCAACTACCTGAAACAGGATAGCGATAACAGGCCTTCGGTAAGCTATGGTACCGAGAACATCATGTACCTATGGGTCTGGTATGGAAGGCAGATCAACACGGCAAGCCTGAGAAATTACTGGCAGAATGGAATGGAAGGATCCCAGCAGTTCAACTACAATTACAACTACCATGACAATGCCTATTTCAACGTGTATGAAAATACCAATACCCAGGACAAGGACCGCCTATACGGCAATATCAACCTTTCCTATGATTTCTTGGACCACTTTACCGTTATGCTTCGAACGGGAAGGGATTTTTACCGGGACCTTCGTACCAAAAGGAGGGCGTTCAGTACCCAGCGATTTCCAAGGGGTTATTATAGGGAAGACGATATATTCTACGAAGAGATCAACACCGACTTTTTGGTTTCCTACCAAAACAACTTCGGTGGACTTTGGAAAGTAGATCTTTCGCTTGGAGGAAACCGCCTGGACCAAAAAAGGACCTATAACAGGACAATGGCCGATGAGTTGATCAATCCGGGCGTCTATTCGTTCAACAATGCCCGAACCCAGTTAAAAGTGGTGGAAAGCGACCAGGACAGACGTGTAAACAGCCTTTATGGCTTTGGCAGGTTTTCCTATGATGAAAAACTGTTTTTGGAGCTTTCAGCGAGAAATGATTGGTCGAGCACCTTGCCCAGCAACAACAACTCCTATTTTTACCCATCGGCCAATTTAAGCGTGCTATTGGACCGATACCTTAGGTTGCCCGAGGTTTTTTCCTTTACACAGATCAGGGCCGCCTTTGCTGCTGTCGGCAACGACACGGATCCCTATCGGAACGGTCAACCGGTGTACAATAACGGAGGCACCTATGCAGGGTACCCCATCCTGGGTGAATCCTCCACCATTACCAATGCCAACTTAAAACCGGAAAACACTTCATCTTTTGAAATAGGTGCGGATATCAGGTTTTTTGACGATGCCCTGGGGCTGGATGTTGCGGTATACAAGAACATCACTACCAATCAAATCCTAAATGTACCTGCGGATATTGCCAGTGGCTATAGCAACCGTGCCATCAACCTTGGCAAGGTGGAGAACAGGGGCGTCGAACTGATCCTAAATGCAAGGCCAATTTACAAGCAACATTTCAAATGGAACGTAACGGCCAACTATTCCAGCAACAGGAGCAAGGTCAGTGACCTGGATGGTATTGATTATACCATTGTAGAGAACAAGGCCTTTATACAGGCCAGAGAGGGTGGATCCATCAGTGCCATGTATGGAAGGGGATTCCAACGGGTCGATGATCCTTCCAGCCCATATCATGGCCAGATCATTTACGACTCCAGTGGCGCGCCCCTTAGAACCGACGGTTTGGAATACCAAGGTGACTATGCACCGGATTTTATGCTGGGTATCCAAAACCAGTTTAGGATCAGCAATTTTGACATCGGTTTTCTATTCGACATCCGAAAGGGAGGAATGATCGTATCGCGCACCAAGGTGGTCGGCAGCCTTGCCGGACAGCTCGAGGAAACACTGGTCGGAAGGGAGGAAGGCCTTATTGGCGAAGGAGTAGTGGAAACCTCACCGGGTGTTTATGCACCGAACGAAACGCGGGTAAGCGCCAGGACCTATTACCATAACAACTACAAAAGCGATAATGTAGAGGCCTCGAAGTACGATGCATCCTATATCAAACTTCGGGAAGTCGGTATTGGCTACACCCTTCCTTCCTCCATCAGTGAAAAATTCTCACTGGACAATGTAAGGGTTTCCCTGACAGGGAGGAATTTGGCCCTATGGACAGAAAACCCCCACTTTGATCCGGAAACCCTTTCCGTAGAAGGTGGGACACTCAATCCGGGCTATGAATACATGTCCCTTCCCAGTACAAGGTCCTTCACCTTTAATATCAACATCAACTTTTAACCGCCACCAAAATGTATACTAACCGTTTGAACTTTACCTATATGTTGGCCATATGCCTACTGGGATTTGCGTGCACTGCCGATTTTGAAGATATCAATACCGACAGCAAAAGACCGGTGGCCACCACGCCTGACCTGCTCCTCCCAGGGATCATCAAGTCCACGGCCAGTGCCTGGGGAGCACGGGGCGGAGAGGAAGGGCTGGTCGTCACTCAGCATGCCGGAGAAATCCAATCCACCAACGATGACACCTACCGCTGGAACCCAAACCCACAGCCCTATACCGATGGATACAACACGCTCAGGGACGTTTACAACCTTATCGATGTATCCCAGGACACCGAGGGGTTTTCGAGCTATTATGGTATCGGTCTAGTGCTGAAATGCTGGAACTACCAATTCATAACAGATGCTTATGGGGACATCCCCTATCTGGAAGCTGTACAGGGGAAAACAGCGGGAAACTTTTTTCCTGCCTTTACTCCCCAAAAGGAAATTTACCAGGGCATGATCGACGATTTGGTTTTGGCCAACCAGGTTCTTGCCCGTGAAGGAATCAGCATTTCCGGGGACATCCTGTATGCCGGTGACCTTATGAAATGGAGGAAATTCGCCAATTCCCTAAGGTTAAGGTTATTGATGAGGATTTCCGATGCAGACCCAGGTGCTGCCCAAGCAGGCATCCGTGAAATCGTGGCAGACCCCGAAACCTTTCCGGTCTTTGAAAGCAATGATGATATGGCCGCTTTGCAGCATGACATCGAAAATCCTCCAAGTCGCTATACCACCAGGGTCGGCTCCTTTGATTCCTATCGGCTGAGCAGGACATTGGAACAGCGGCTGAAGGCGATGAATGATCCCCGGTTAAAGGTATTCGCACAACCCATTTCCGCTTCGGGAAAAAACATTTATTCCGAGCATTGGGATGATTATGCGGGAATCCAGAATGGCCTGAGCGCCGATGAGTCGGAAAGTTACAGTCCAACGGACGATCCTTCAAAATCAGGATCCAATTTCATTTCCCGTTTGGGTATTCTTTATGCTTGCCAAGAGTGTAATACCCTCTCCTCTCCCGTGGCCGCCCAGACGGTGATCATGACTTATTCTGAAGTGGCATTCCTCATTGCCGAGGCTATCCAACGGGAAATCCTACCTTCGGGCAATGCCGAGGAGCACTACCAAAAAGGAATCCGGGCCTCATTTGACTACTATGCCGATAGGACGGCCGTTGGTGGTTGGGACAATATCACCAATGCCCTAATGTCCTTGGATATGGAAAGTTATCTTTCCCAGGAAAACGTTGGTTTTTCTGGGAACCCCACCGCGAACCTGCAAAAAATATACCTACAAAAGTGGATCTCCCAGTTCTATACGGGCATGGAGGCATGGTCGCAATGGAGAAGGACAAACCAACCCGAAGTCATTCCGGGACCAGATGCGGCCAACGACCAAAAGGTACCTGTCAGGTTCCTATACCCCAACGAAATCAAGGCCACCAATAGCCGAAATTACGAAAGTGCAGTATTGAATATGGGCGGCGATTACCTTACCACGCGTCTATGGTGGGACATCGCCGATAACCAGTGATCATTTTCCAACACTTTCAGTTTATATGTGGGCGTAGCAGGGGTTGCTATGCCCATTTTAAAACCTTCAACACATGAAATTACCTTATGTTATTATTGCTTTTCTGTTATGGATTGGCTGCCCAGACACCTATGGACAGTCCAAGGTTCCGGAGCACCTCATCCTTACCACTTATGACGATCCCTCACGTTCACAGGCCATCACCTGGCGAACCTCCGCTCCCGTCGACAACCCGGTTGTGGAGATCATCAAGGCCACGGCGGCTCCCTATGACACTGTCGGGCTCAGGAGCATCAAGGCCAATTCCCAAGAGGTAATGGCCAAAGAAGGACAAATGTACTATTATCATTCATCCAAGATCGGCCATCTTTCCCCAGGGATGCTTTACCGGTACCGAGTAGGGACTGCTTCCGGTCCTTGGGGGCCCTGGAACCAGTTTCAGACCGTGTCCAACGAAGCGCCAACACTTGAGTTCATCTATTTGGGCGATATACAGAACGACATCCTTTCTTGGGGAACCCGTACGGTATGGGCCGGTCACCGTAAGGCTCCAAGTGCAGACTTTATGCTTTTTGCCGGGGATTGTGTGGACAATGGCCACAACAACGGACAATGGACAGAATGGTTTGGAGCTCTGGGCAGGGTTGGCGAAACCATGAACATTGTCCCGGTAACTGGCAATCATGAATACGACCGCATGGAAGATGACAGGGATGAGAAAACCCTGTCCACGTTTTGGCAACCGCAGTTTGTCCTCCCGGAAAATGGAGTGGGCCACCTTTCAGAAAGCGTTTTTTTTATCGACTATCCTGCCATGAGGCTAATTGTGCTGAACAGCATGGTCGCCCTCTCTTCGGAAAAGGAGCTGAAGCTACAGACGGCTTGGCTTGAAAAGACACTTGCCGAAAACAACAAAAAATGGACGGTGGTCACCTTCCACCATCCCCTATTCAGTGCCCGTGACGGAAGGTATGGTGACTATCCAGCCCTTCGAAAATATTGGAAACCCTTATTTGAGAAGTACCAAGTTGATCTGGTGCTGACAGGCCATGATCATATGTACGGTAGATCGGCCCATCAAATGGAATCAAATAATCTTGGTAAAAATGAAACGGGCCCTGTTTACGTGGTGTCTGTGGCAGGCCCCAAAATGTATGGAATGAAGGAAGAGAAAAGGTGGACGGATCGTGCCGGGGTCAATACGCAGCTGTACCAGGTCATTTCCATTGTCGCTGACCAGTTGGCTTACCGTGCCTATACCGTCACCGACAAACTTTACGATTCATTCGACCTGATCAAGCAAAAGGAACGATTCAACCGTATCGAGGAGCATATTCCTTTTGACTTGCGTTCAGAAAACCGCTTTCCCGATGGAAGGTATACCAACAAAAACCGTTAAACCTTATTGCATGATGTATTTGATAAAAACCACCTTGTGGGCGAGTGCCTGCTATATTGCCCTGTCCCTAACACTTCCTGTAAAGGTCCATGCCCAGCAAAACGTATCTGGGATTGTATTTGAAGACATGGACAGAAACGGCAAAAAGGGACATAACGAAAAGGGATTGCCCGGGGTCAGTGTCACCAATGGCCAAGAAGTTTCCCTAACCGATAAAGACGGGAAATATATCCTTCCCGCATCCAATGATATGATTGTATCGGTCATCAAACCCTCGGGATACGCTGTCCCAGTCAATGACCATTTCCAACCCCAATTTTACTATATCCATAAACCAGGGGGATCCCCTGATTCCGGTGAAAGAGGTGTTGCTCCCACTGGAGAATTACCGGCCTCTGTCGACTTTGCTCTCATCCCCCAAATAGAGGAGAATAATTTTTCCGTTTTGGTGTTTGGCGACCCACAGGCAGATGACTCTACCAATGCCGGATACTTTGAAACAGCCATCGTCGATGAGGTCATTGGCGGAAGGGGTGCTGCTTTTGGCATTAGCTTGGGCGATCTTGGCTCACGTCAGTTGTTTCCCACCTACATTGCAAGCATTGGCAAAATAGGCGTTCCATGGTACAACCTGTTGGGAAACCATGACATGAACCATGGTGACACCGATAAGCTGACCGACGAAACCTACGAGGCCAGTTTTGGGCCCGCCAACTACGCCTTCAATTATGGCAATGCCCATTTTATCGTTCTTGATGATGTCATCTCACCCGATCCCTATGGAAGGAGAAGCTATATAGGAGGTTTTCGGGATGACATACTCACCTTCGTCAAAAATGACCTAAAACATGTCCCCAAGGACAAATTAATTGTACTGGCGTTCCATATTCCCATATATGAATTTGAAAAAGGACCCGACCAGTTTATCGAAGGCAATCGTGAAAGGCTCTTTGGACTGCTCAAGGGATATGACCATACGCTTTCCCTTTCGGGACATACCCATTCGGAAAACCACCACTTTTTCACCTCGGAAGAGGGCTGGCCCAATAAAGGCTTCCACCACCATTACAATCCAGGTGCCACTTCCGGATCAATTTATATCGGGCCAAAGGACAGTTATGGCACTCCATCAAGCATCATGCGTGATGGCACACCAAAAGGGTATGCGTTCCTGCACATCACAGGGAACAGCTATACCTATGAGTATGTACCGTCTGGTGACAATGATTGGAAAATGAGCATCCACATTCCCAAAATAGTACCCAAGGCCAAAAAATACCGTGGTGAGGTATCGGTGAACTTCTTTCAGGGTAGCCCACGGGACAGCGTAATGTACAGGGTGGATGGTGGAAAATGGGAAGCACTCAAGCGAAGCCCGGAATATGACAAGTTCCTTTTGGATATCCATTATGAATGGGATCACGCTGAAGAACTTCCATGGGGAATCAGGCCTTCTACCCCATTGATTTCCTCCCATATCTGGACCGGACGAATGCCCTCTGACCTACCTCTAGGCGATCATACCATGGAAATTATGGCTACGGATTGGCTCGGTAGGACTTACCGTTCTTCCAAGACTTTCACAATTGTCCCCGACCATAAATAACCGGTCCAAGGGAATTCCCCAATATCTTTTGGATTCTGGACAAGGGGCAAATTCACTGATGCTGTCCCTTGTCCTTTCCCAGCAACAACATTTTTCATCCTCACTTTCGCTCGATTATATTTTTGGCTAGGTCTGAGCAGGCCAGCACTCGTTAGAGTTCCGACTCCATCAG
The DNA here is from genome assembly GCF_003260975.1 of Echinicola strongylocentroti. NCBI lineage: Bacteria > Pseudomonadati > Bacteroidota > Cytophagia > Cytophagales > Cyclobacteriaceae > Echinicola > Echinicola strongylocentroti. The sequence continues at coordinate 296,003 of NZ_CP030041.1, forward strand.
TTCATTGTTCGCTGCCTTGATCCTTTTGTTCCTATTGGGAATGTACAGACACAAGATCCCGCTTATTTCCATGCATTCATTCTAAAGGAGGAAACGGGCAATCCTCCTGAACTAAATAATATCCCCATCTTGTAATTTTCAAAGCCATAATGAACAGCAATGGGATTATCCACTTCATCACAACTTAAGAAAAGTTTATTACCTTTTACTCTTGCATTAGACTTATAAAAAATGCTATCGTTCGATGAAATAAAAAAGCTTGCTTCATTATCTACATGTTTTTTAACAATCAAACCATTTGGCACATTTTCAAATTCAACTATTAGCTCATTTCCTGACTGGGACAAATTACTGGGTATAGGGCTAGAATGTTCAAAGCCCTGCAAATTATATGTCTTTGCCAATGCCTGATAAGCTAAACGTAAACCAACTTCCTTTTTCTTTTTGGGATGGATATTTTTCTCTTCTCCAATATCCATTAACACAGCCATTCCTGAATTAGGTATCCTATAACTCGCTTTCAACTGGGCCTCACGGAGGTATGCTCCATTACGTTCTCCCACTAGCTTTCCATAGATATATCTTTTATAACTATATGGAGCAATTTGAGTATAGTAGAAGTCCAGTTTTTCTTGCTCCCACTCCTTTCTCCATGATTTGACTAACTGAACCATTAGATCCTCATAATTAGAAGGGTTAACAACATTTGATTCACCTTGATACCATAAAACGCCCCTAATTCCATAACCTATAATTGGCCGCAGCATGGCATTATAAAGCAATGTAGCTTTCCTATTTGGAGTTTTTATGCCCTCCATACTTTCTGGAATCGAAATCTCATTAAAATCTGATAACATTTGCTTTGACATCCAAGATTGAATATTGGATCCTCCGTAAGCAGAGACAATCACACCTACAGGAACATTTAATGATTTGTTTAAATAGTTGGCAAAATACCAAGCGACCGCGCTGAATTCGGAAACTGTTTTTGAAGTTGATTTCTCCCACCTTCCTTCAAAATTTTCAAGTGGCTCCAAGCTAGCGTTCCTTGGGACTTTAATTAGTCTTATCGATTGATTATCTGAAGTTAACAAATCCTCATTGGCTCCTTCTACGGGTTGAGAAGTATATCCCTTCATAGGCATCTCCATATTGGATTGCCCGGAACAAAGCCAAACCTCGCCAATGAGTACATCTTTAATTTCAAACTTATCGCCATCATCAAAACTCAAGGTAAATGGGCCACCAGACATTGGTGTTTTGACCCATGCTTTCCATTTTCCATTGGAGTCTGATTTTGTTTTGATTTCCTCCTTTAACCATGGTACTGAAATACTAACTGCTCTATTAGATTCTGACCATCCCCAGATTGGAACTTCAGCATCTCGTTGCAAAACCATATTATCTGAAAATATAGCGGGCATCACCACCTTGGCAGTGGAGGGAATTTTGATTACCAAAATTACAGCCAATGTGCCAATAAAAATTTTTATTGATTTGTTCAATTTCATTATGTGTTTAATTTTAGGTTTTCAATTATTGAACCCTCTTTCTCATACATTTTATACTTTTCAATGTATACTTCCTGATTTCGGAGGTTAGGGGAATAAACATTTTGAAATGAAGGCACCATTTTGGCAACCGCTTGATCCATTGATGAATACACATTACTCGCTACGGCCGCATGGATTGCAGACCCCAATGCTGGAGCTTCTTTGGATGCAGATATTTTTATGGGCTTTCCAATTATATCGGCCATCGTCTGCATCACCAATGGGGACTTATTGGCTACACCACCAATTGCTATAATTTCTTCAACTGACAAGCCTTTTCCTTCAATATGGTCTATTATCTTTTTAGAGCCAAAGCAAAGTGCTTCAACCATTGCCCTGAACATATGGGATGTTTTTGTCCCAATATGGAGATTCAGAAAAGCGCCCTTTAGTGTTTCTTTTGCGAAAGGTGATCGTCTCCCATTTATCCAGTCCAAAGCACTTGCATCATTTAAGATAGGTTCCAAATCCAAAGCTTCCCGGGATAATTCATCTAAAATGGAATCCTCAAGTTCTTCTATCAGTTTTTGTTTAATCATTGCATCTAACTGTGTACTGCGTTGGATAATTTGCTTTGATGGTTCTAATATGACTCCAGCAAACCATGCCAACACATCACCGAATCCTGCTTGCCCAGCTTCAAAGCCTATTGTTCCTGGTAAAACAGCACCCTCAACTTGTCCACAAATTCCTTCAATAGGATCAATTTCTGAATTAGTAGGAGACCCTACTAAAATATCACATGTTGATGTACCAATAACTTTAACCAGCGTATTTGGGGAAATCCCTGCTCCCACAGCGCCAGCATGCGCATCCAATGTACCTACCGCAACGGCAGTATCTACGGACAATCCAAGCTTATCAGCCCACTTTAAACATAATGTGCCTGCTTTTTCGGATGCATGATAAGTCTCTTCATATAATTTTTCTCTTAGATCTCCCAATTCAGGTCTAATCCCGTACCAAAATGATGCTGGAGGAAGTCCAGACCATCTCTTATTCCACATAGCCTTATGGCCTGCTGCTGTTCTACTCCTCTTTAAACTTAAAGGTCTTTCTCCTGTTAACTGTCCAACGATAAAATCACAATGTTCCATCCAAGTATATATATCACCTGCAATAGTTGAATCTTTTTTATAAACCGAAAGGACCTTTGCCCAAAACCATTCGCTAGAATAGTTTCCTCCTGAAAAAGCGGTATAATCTATCCCTCCATCTTTTGCAGCCTTAGTAATTTCCTCTGCTTCAGCGACAGCTGTGTGGTCCTTCCATAGTACCACCATAGCATTTGGATTATTTGAAAATTTGGATGACATTGATAAAGCGTCACCATTTTCATCAACTGGAATTGGAGAGGATCCCGTAGTATCTATACCTATTCCTTTCACTCTCCTTGTATCAATTCCTGCATCCTGAATTATCTTGGAAACGGTATACTCCAAACCTTCTAAATGATCTAAAGGGTCCTGCCTAAATTGATGAGAATCAGCATCACAATAAAACTTCTTTGACCACCTAGGATACCAATAGACGGCACTTTTTAATACTTCTCCATCCAATGTATCCACCAGAATACTACGTACTGAGTCAGTACCAAAATCAACACCTATAACATAATCTTTTGGCATTATTTTTCTTCGATTTTAAGTTTAAGGGAAACTAAATTTGAAACTAAGAATCCAACAACAAAAATTGTAACTGTACCTAATACAATAGTCAGATTTGTATGCAATGTGTTTTGGTAATCCTCCAACCCAGTACCTTCTAATATCCAAGGAGACAAACTCATCCATGAAATCACCAATACACCTACAAGAACACCCATTCCGGCTGTTTTACCTGAGACATGCTTTGCAATAAGACCCAATAGAAATAATCCTAGTATTCCTCCAGAGAAAATTGATGAAAGAGCCCACCAAGCATCCAAAGCACTTGATACTCCATTGAATGCCAAACCAACAACTATACTTGCGCCTCCCATCACAAATGAAGTCAGAAAAAGTACTCCCATAGCCTGTTTATCACTTGCGCTTTTATTGATGTATTTTTTGTAAAAATCAGATAAAAGCACTGTTGCGGAGCTATTAACACTTGTCGACACTGTGCTCATTCCAGCTGCAAAAATGGATGCAATCAACAAACCCGTGATCCCCTTAGGTAATCCTGTAACAATAAAATAAGGAAATACTTTATCTGCACTAGAGCCTGCCTTTAATTCTTCAGGAAGAATCTCTGGATAAACATGATAATAAGAAAACAATGCAGTTCCAATAAAAAAGAAAAGTAAAGAAACAGGAACATATAACAAGCTTCCAAACCAAGTTGATTTAACTGCCTCTCTTTCATTCTTAGCACTTAAATACCTTTGAACATAACTTTGATCAATTCCGAAGTTCTGTAAATTAATAAATAGACCGTATATAAGAATCATCCAGAAAGTCGATG